>DUMW01000067.1 GCA_012839765.1 Bacillota bacterium | reverse complement strand
TTTGGCTATCTCCATATATTGGAGACGGAGTCTCTCGATTCCTTCTCTATGCCCTCATCTTTCAATGAACCCGCGGTCTTCTATTTTTTCCAGGCCTTGCCAATCCCCACAAACTTTTGACTCATACAGGTTCGATAGCGCCCTCACCGATGGAAAGAATGGCATATCCAGCCAATAGAACAGTCTTAGTGTTAGGTCTGGTAGTAGACAATTCAGTGTAGTACATTAATGAACGTACATTTAATTGCCTGCCGGATGGTTTACTGGATGCGGGTTATCCTTGGAGCCGTAACACTAGCGGGTGAGATACAGTACTAGCAGTCACCACAGTGCAGGGTTTTCAGAACTGTGGAAAAGGGGTCAAGGGTCAATAGCCGAGGGTTCGAAAGAAGTGTTGGAGGCTTTTCCGCCCCCCATGAGGGGACAGCCCGCCTAAGCGGGCTGTAGTCTGGCGATGCACTCCGTAATGACCTCCAAAGGGTATAGGATCTCACCATGGAAGTGCTGTTCGAAGTAGGGATTACGGAAACGACGCACTTCTTCGGCAACGGTAGGCTTTAGTTCCTCGGCCAAGTGGGCTATCTTTCGTAGATGGTCGGCCAGTTCTTCTTGGTTGGTCACCTCGGCGATCAGGAGAGCCTCTAGTTCATTGAGGCTGACCAACAATGGGGAGCGTTGTCCCAAGGTTGTGGCGGCTTTCAGGGCTCTTTGGGCTTGGTAGAGCAGTTCTTCCCGCACTTCTGTCCAGATCCCCCAGGGTGTGCCCACCAGCCAAGCGGTAGTTTCCTTTGCATTAAAGGAGTACTCCACCACAAGATTTGTGTCTTCCATTCGTTTTTCACAGTAAACACCTTGCAGTAGATCGAAGACCAGTATATCCTCTTTTTGCAGAAGCCCCAGTGCTTTTAGGTCAATGGTGATTTGGGCAGTGTGGGGTGTTGCGCCGCTGTTACGCAGTGTAAAGTAACCGGCTTGATGCTGAAAGTCTCCGTAACGCTCCAACTGAACATCTTCGGTGGAAGAGGTGGCCAAGGCTATGGGGGCCCAACCGACCCGGTCCAAGGCCTGGATGATGGGCATATACTTCCTGAACAGGGGACGATAGGTCTCCCATTCCTCTGGAGTGGGACGCAGTCCTAGTACGTTGGCAAAAATGCCGTAAAACATACTCAGTTTTAGTAGTTCCTCCCGTTGGGCGTAATCCCACCGGGCAATTCTCCCATAGGGGAGATCTTCGGTAAGTAACAACGTCCAGGGCTTTCTGTAGACCAAGGTACGGCGGATCATGAAGTCCCGTTCTTCTTCGCCAAAACCTGTTCCCACTTCCCCCGCGGGGATGTCAAGTCCGGGGATGAAAAAGAGGCCCCGTTCCGGAAAGACGATATTACCCAAGACTAGTTTGTTTTCTTGACGGGCGATCTTGGCCATTTCCATAACGTATTGGTGTTGCACCAAGGCCATCGCTTGACCGACCCGGCGTTGGGGATCCCAGATAAGGGGTGTCTGGGCTGTCGCGAAGTGTTCACGGCGGTAGTTTACCAGACCCCCTGCCCAATCGAGGTTGTCGATATAGATCCCTCCCAGTACGCCCCCGGCCTCCCTCGCCTCCCTTTCCGCATAGCGAAGGTGTTCCAGTTGGATCTCAAAATAATTGGGCGATGGTAGTCTTGGATCGCAGTTTACGGCAAAGTAGACCATGGGACCGAAGGCGTGCCATCCGTAGGGAAACAGTTCCCCCTGGGGATCATAAATCCCCGAGTTTAAGATGGAGCGGGCGGCAAAGTTTAGTGGAACAATCTTGTGATCGTAATCCAGGACCTCGTCCGGTGCCTCTACGGAGCGCTCCAACAGAGCCAAGAACTCCTTCTTCGTAGGTTCTGGCTCCCTTTCCCTCTCCAGCCAGGCAATGGATTTTTCCGAAGGGGCCGTGTAACGGAAGGAGACGATGCCTTGCACTTGGTCCATCTGGTAATCTACTGGTGTTTCGTTGAACTTGAGGCGAAAATCTCCTAAGGCGGGTATGCCCCGATAATCTTGCAGGAAGAGCCAATTACCCGCTTCCGTTACCCTTCGTACGTAGTATTCGGGAAAGGAGTCATAGTACTTTTGGGCTGCGGCCCGGAACCCCCACTGGCCCGCAAATCCGTAGATAATGAACTCAAATTCCCCTTGGCCGGGAGAGTCTTTGGTGTCCTGGGTAAGAGCCAGGGGAAAACTTATGACGTACCCCACCCGATCCCTCTCGGTATGGTCGTAGCGGATATGAAACACTCGGGGCGTATCCAAGGGAATTCCAAGCGCCAGGCCCTGGGTGGAGTTATACACGGCGCTGAAAGGATAAATGTTCATGGGGTGTCCCGCTAGATTGCCTACATTGTCATACGTTGCGCCAGGAGTGATGGGCCGGCTGACGTCTAGATGGTCGCCCCACTGCCAACCGGTGGCATCCAGGGGTAGGGAAAACTCCACGAGGAGCATACGATCAGTTCTGGATAAGTCCTCAAGCCACCCGTGGACGCGAATATATAGGGGACCCGGTTCATAGCTCATTTTCAACCCTATTTCCAGATCCCCCAAGGCGCCCTCTTGGATCCATTGTTCCCCGGAAAAGACCAAAGGAAGGGTCACCCTTTGTGCTTGCCCTGTTGCCGCATCGACAATACGGAAACCACCGGGGATGTCGGGTAGTAGGGGGCAGCCTTTTTCAAAGAGCTCTAGGCCAAGGATCTGACCATTGCTGGTGGATAGTTGTAGAGTCAATCCTTCTGTAGTAAGGGCGATCATGTTTGCTTCTCCTCCGGCCAAAGATGGAATGAAAAACAGACTGAGAAACAAAAGCACAGGCACTCCTTGGAACCAGGGACGCATCTACGAAACCTCCTTGGGATTATCAGTTACTTCCGTTTTCAATGATGATCACCTCATCAAGGAGACAGCTACCGCCGTTATGGATTCCCCAGATGATTTGGTAATCGTCGTAATCTCCCGTGGTGAAGCTGAAGGTCTTGTAACGTACCTGTCCATCGTCAAGGTCTAGCCAGCGGGTGAAGCCCAGTTGATGGTCCGGGCCTGCGGTTTTTGAACCGGCGTACACGTAAAAATAGTTGCCCCGGGTCCGACCGGAACGTTGTTGGAAAGCAAAAGAGACGGTGTAAGATGTATTGGGTTTCAGTGGGATCACCTTGGGGTCCGTGGGTATGAGTCAAAAGTTTGTGGGGATTGGCAAGGCCTGGAAAAAATAGAAGACCGCGGGTCCATTGAAAGATGAGGGCATAGAGAAGGAATCGAGAGACTCCGTCTCCAATACATGGAGATAGCCAAAAAAGAATTAGAAAGGAGTCTCTCGTATGCAAGAAATTCGAGCACGAATCGGGTTTTCCCTGCAAGAGCTTGAGCTTTGTCTGCTAAATTCCCTTCGTAATGCGTTTCGCGCCGCTTATACGGAATGCGTGAGACT
>DUMW01000066.1 GCA_012839765.1 Bacillota bacterium | reverse complement strand
CATACCAAAGAAGCACTCAAGGCCGCCT
The DNA here is from genome assembly GCA_012839765.1 of Bacillota bacterium. Classification (NCBI taxonomy): domain Bacteria; kingdom Bacillati; phylum Bacillota; species Bacillota bacterium. The sequence continues at coordinate 60,073 of DUMW01000066.1, read as the reverse complement.
AAGATGAGTAAAAAGTGCAACTGGTAGAAATACGAAGCAATCATGCGATATGTAGATGAAGTACAAGCATATTCTCCAAAACTAGGGGGTCAAGGCGGATATAAAGACTTTGCATACATTTATGCAGAGCCGATGACCACCTGGTCTAAGATGCGCCTCAAAGGTTGTCAAGAAGCCATTGCCAAGGGAGGTGGAACCCTTCGAGAAATCGGTATCTCCAAATCCAAGAGTCTAGAGCACCAAGTCACAAAGGTCGCGAAAGAAGTTAGGGCAATCCTGGCAGAAAACGACGTGATCGGGGTGAACGTGATCCAGTGTTTGCAGAAAATGCAGCTTCGGGTACCCGCGGATGTGGCCGTGTTTGGCTGTGACAATCTCGCGGTGGGAGCTGAATGCAAACCAGGTCTGAGCACCATTGATGTGCCGGCCCATCGGATCGGGGAGATCGCTGGGGATCTGCTGAGAAACCTGGTTTCCGGTGAACTGGCCTTCGGCAACTTACACGTACCCGGTAAACTCATTCTCAGAAGATCCTGCGGCTGCAAGTAAATCTGTTTCCAAAACAGGGAGGTCAAACCATCCAAAGATGAACCGCCAAGGAAGGAGGCTAGCCATGAGACAAGTAAGTAAGCTGGTTCTGGTCGCATTGCTATTGGCGGTGATACCCACCCACGCCCAGGTGACCCAGATCACCTTCGGCTTCAAGGGTATCCAGGGAGAGTTGGAGATTTACCATGAACTAATTGCTGAGTTCCAGCGGCTCAATCCTGACGTGGAAGTGACCTTGATCAACCTCGTCGGCGGTGGAGATTGGTTGGATCAGCTCTTGGTGATGACCATTGGCGGAACAACCCCCGATGTTTGTGTGATGGAGTACCAACAATCGATCCCATTGATTATCCAGAACGTCTTCATGCCCCTCGATGAACTGATCAAACAGGATCAGACCTTTTCCCTGGATGACTATATTCCCGCGGCGGTGAACGCCCATACCTACGAAGGAAGGCTCTATGGGATCCCCCGGGAAATCCAACCCTTCACTCTCTTTGTCAACAAGGATGAACTAAACCGAGCAGGTTTGGCCTATCCCACCACCGATTGGGACATCTATGAAATGCAGGATCTGGCCCGAAAGATGAGCTTCGATACCTCCGGAGATGGGGTCATGGACATCTGGGGTTGGCGAGTGGATATCACCCTCACCCGATTGGCACCATTTTTCCACGCCTTCGGGGCAGAGTTCCTCGATGCAACCCGCACCCAGTGTCTGCTCGATGATCAAAAAGCCATTGACGCCCTTCAGTTCCTGTACGATGCCATGCATACATACAACGCCCTGGCGCCTTTGACCGTCAGCCCGCGCTTTGAGAACGCCAATGTCGGCTTCTATCTAGGTGGGCCCTGGATGGTGCCGGACTTCCGGAAGCTTTCCTTCGACTGGGACATTGCCGTAGTGCCCAAGGGCCCCGGAGGATGGGGGACTACCCTCGGTTCCGACGCCTACCTTATTTCCCGACAGACAGCCCATGTGGATGCCGCCTGGCGGTTCGTCAAGTTCCTGGCGGGGCCCTACGCGCAAGCGAAGATGGTAGAACTAGGGCACGTGATCCCTTCGCTCACCGAACTTGTGGCCGGGCCGGAATTCCAAAACCCCACAAATCGTCCCTACAACGTGGAGGCATATAACGTCGGTTTTGAGATCGCCAAGCCTTCACCGGTAAACCTCTATTGGGAAGACTTCCAAGAGATCTTCCAACGACAAATGAACTTGGCTTTGTCCGGGCTGATGAGTCCCTCCCAGGCATTGGGACAGTTAGCCTTTGAAACAAACCTCATCTTCACATTCCAGTAAAAAACGGGAGGGAATAGCATGGGCAGATTGTGTAACATCCTTGGAATACTCCTTGTTTTTCTCCTCGTCTTCTCGGCCGGCATGGTTTCGGCCGAGGAAAACCTTGTGCAGAATGGTGACTTTGAAGCCTTCGCAGTGGGAGAGACCCCTGAATCCTGGGAACTTTGGGAAAGGGAACGGGGCCTGGGCCAGATTTACGTGGATGACAGTACCAGCTTCAGTGGCAACAAATCCCTGCTCATCCACAACACAGGAACAAAGGACTGGTCTGCCCACTACCCGGGAATTCCAGACAACCGTACCACCGATCCCTTGCCCGTGGGTGGCAATCAGGCCCTATATGTTTCGGTGGCCATAAAAGTGGAAGGCGACGATCAAACCTGGGGCGCTTTGGATATCCAACAACACAGTTCCCCCGATGAAAACGCCCAAACCAGAAGCTATCTCTATCCTTCTGGTACGCGGGTCCGGGGCAACACCGATTGGGTTCTTTTAGAGGACGTAATAGTCACCGATCCTGATACAGTTTGCATTCGCGTACGTCTAAGCGGCGGAGGTACCGGCAAGGTATGGTTTGATGATGTTGTGGTGCGCCCCGCCGATGCATCCGCAGTAAAGGAGGCTACCCAAGTGCAAGTGCTCATTGAAGAGGCACCCGTGCCAGTAGAAGTCCTTACCCCCGGTCCAAGGGACAATCACGTGTATTATACCCATCGGGCCTTTTCCCCTGATAGTAATTACCTCTGGTATCAAGGACAACGGGCAGGAGTAACCAGTATTTACGTATTGGATCTCACCACCGGCCAAGAACGGATGCTTGTGCCGGGGGTAGGTACCGGCAGCTGTTGTCTGAATCCTTCGGGTACCAAGCTATATTATGTTCGTGGAAGCTTCCTGTTTTCCGTAGATTTCCCCAGCGGGGAGAACATGACCCCTGTAACCAGGTTCGACGCCCAATGGACGAACCTCGGCCATCCCACCTTCACCAAAAGCGACAACGCCCTATATTTACCCGCGGTGGAAAGGCTGACAGGGAAGTACCACATTTTGAAGGTGGATCTAGTCTCTGGCACCGTGGAATCCCTAGGGGATCTTCCTTTCCAATGGATTACCCATCTGCAGGGGAATCCGGCGGAGGATGAAACCCTGATGTTCTGCGACCAGCGGGGTGACTGGATGATCCCCCAGCGAATGTGGCTAATCAATACCGACGGCAGTGGTCTACGTCCCTTATACGATCAGCGGCCCGAAGACTGGGTTACCCACGAGTGCTGGTCCTATGACGGCACCTTTGTCACCTTTGTGCTACATCCCATTGGACTTGGGATCATCGACAAGGATAATACGGGTTTTCGGTTGATCACCCCCGTATCCGGCGACTCGGATCAGATTCTCTCACCCGCGGCCAAGGAGCTGCGTGCTCGGGCGGTGGTGGAAGACTATCCCGATTGGTCCATCACCACCGACCGCCTGGGAGTAGGGCGGGCCTATAGCGATTCCGCCCAGGGACTACCCGTTATCTGGCACGCCTCCCCCAGTCCCGATGGCCAGTGGGCGGTGACCGACACCCACCAGGGAGATATTCTCCTGGTTCATCTGGAAACAGGTAAGATCTATCGCATTGCCAGAAACCAGTGGCAACGGGGTTCCTCGGACCATCCCCACCCGGCCTTTGCACCCAATGGAACCCATGTCTATTGGGCCCAATCCGATGCCGCAGGGACCCGATTGGTTTGGGCCGACGTATCATCTTTAATGGTGCAGAGGGAAGACAACGTCAATCTACGTGGTCAGGTACGCAGTTGGCGGACAGGAGAACCGGTACCGGAGGCCACCTTGTTGGTCGTAGATACCGAGGAAACCTATACAGTAAATAACGAAGGTTACTTCGATCTATCACTGCCCGCCGGTGCCACCTTAGAGGTGAGCGCCCCGGGTTATAGCCCCAGGACCATTGCCCTAACGGACGCGCTTGTGGGCAATGTGGTGATCGATATCGATCTTTTCCAAACCGGGGAAGAGCTGGTCTTTGCGGCCAACTTCGAAGGATATGCCACGGGTAAGTTACCGCCCTCTTTCGGCCTGGAAAACCCCAGCACCATGTCGGAAGCCGTCTGGCAGGTGGGCCGTGTGTACAGCCGACCGGTACTCTGGGGCGGACCAGGGGAACTGGCCTACATCCGAACCAACCCGATGACCATCACCGCGGATAAGGTGGCCATCGACTTCTACTACCTTGCCGGTCCGGCGGGAAACACCAGCACCAACACCCATGGTTACCTCCTGCGGGATTGGCCCCCGGCCTTCCACTTTACGATGCTGAAGGATACCATCTCCTTTTCCGACGGAACAAAGGTGAGCGTGCCCACGGGGGACTTCATTCGGGTACGGATGATCCTCCATGGAAGAACAAATACGGCAGATCTTTACGTAAACGACCTGTCCACCCCAGTAAAGGAGGGGATCCCCTTCCGGACTCCCATCGACAATCTGAACAATACCTATTTCCGCCTGGGGAAAGAGGAAGGTTATGGACAGGATTACTGGGCCAATTTGTACATTGTGGCCCTAGATGAGTAGGTGATGTCCTGCCACAGCTTTGGGCTTGCGGTAATACTCCTTTGCTAAGCAAGGGATGCAAATCCTGGGAAGAATCTTGTTCAGAAGGGAGAAGGGGAGATGAGAAAAAACAGGTGGTCTATCATCATGTTTGTTCTGTTGTGGAGTGTCGCAGTAGCCTCAGCCCAGTCGGCAGTTGTTTTTGAGGACGATCTCACCTCTGATTCCCTCACCCCCTGGGAGCTGTTCATTCCCGGCACCCAGGCGGAGTGGGAGTACCATGAAGAAGATAACGGTTTCTTGCGAGCACCAATGGGAGTGGAAAACGCCACCGCGCAAAGGGAAATTCCCACGGTTGTCTTAGGGCCCACCAGTAATGTGACAAAGATCATCGTAGAACTGGACTACCGCCTCCACCGGTATTCTCCCAACGGGTACTTCAAACTGTATCTGCTGAACAAGGACACCCGGGACGGCTATGGAATCCACGTCTATGCAGGCATCATGGATTGGAAGTACCAATTCATCAACATCTACCGTGATTCCTCCTCTACGCTGAAACTTACTCCCGGCTATCAGGAGGATCAGACAAGCGAGTGGATTACCATCAAGTTCGTCATTGAACGCAACGGAAGTCTTTGGCTGTACCGGGATGGTATGCAGGTGGCCAGTGGAAGGATCGCCAGTGGCGACCTTACCGGTGTACCCCTCGGTGAGTTTAACCAGCTGGTCATCGTAGACCGTCATAATTATGCAGGTTATGACTTTGGACGGATCAGGGTTTCGGTGGAAGAGGAGTGACCGGAGTAAATCCGGTCACTCACCAGACCTTAAGGGAAAGGAGGGGTACCAGCGTGCGCCACTGGTTCATCGCTTTGTTCACGGTGTTACTTTTCACCGGTACGGCCTTTGCCGATGTCTTCATCGGTCAACCCGCTTTGCTCACCAAAGAGGGATTGAAGGAGTATCTTGACGAGATCGAGGTTTCTTTGGAGATACCCTTCATGAATACGGAAGCTATCGACGCGGCCACCGTCCGGGTGAGGCTGAGCGAGACTGAGTATACATGGCATGGTACTTTGGAGTTTGGTCGGCCAAAGGTAAGCATAGACCTCGCCGGCGGTTTTGCCAGCTTTGCCCGGGGAGTAGATGTGGACATCGAAGTACTCCAGGCAGGACAGATCATCGCCCGTAAACAGGTACAGAATCTGAAACTCAATGCCATACCGGCCCTGGCACCCTTATCCTTTGGCGAGGGGATAACCCCCTTTGGACCGTTACCCATCATCGATGAGATCGATCTAGCAGAACCCACGGAAAAGTACTGTTACGAGGAAGGGGGCCAATTCATCTATGTGGGGCCTTGCCTTGGGGAACAGGTTCGGTTCGCCAAGGGAGCCAACGCCTGGTTTGGTTATCGGTTGGGCAGGGGATATCTCGAGGAAAAACCCTACCTGATTGAAGTGGTCTATCCCGAGGATGTACCCCGGGCTTACCTGATGGCCCTACTGGATGTGGGCGGCGCCCAAACCGGCGGACACCTGGCCTTCCACACGGGAGTCTACCAAACGGAGGACGAACGGACCTACACACCGGAAAACCGCCAGGAATTCCCCTTGAGCGGAGGCTTTTCCAGTTATTGGATCATAGCCTGGCCCCAGGTGGGCTTTCACCACAAGGGACCGCTCAGCAACGGGATTTGGCTCTACTTCCTTAACAAAGGAAATGATCCCACAAATAATGGGATTGCGGTCAAGACCTTGCGGTTGTACGACCTCCCTGACTATGACGTGCTCTTCGATCCGCTACTGGACGACCTGCGGACCAGTTCCGAGAGAATGCACATCTGGACCGTGGAGGGACCCCGTTACAGTTGGGAAACGGAGATCGTAAAAGCCAGGACCTACGGCGCCAACGCAATCTCACCTAACCTGATCCCATGGAACACCTACCCCAGCGCCAGTTTCCTCGGCCTGCGGGATCTACTAAGGATCGCGGCAGAGCATCAGATGGCGGTAATTCCCCGCATTGAGTACGGCGGAAGCACGAATATCCCGGCGGAGGCCCTGGCCATCACCCCCTTCGGGGTGAGTTATAAGGAGGTCTATCACCGGGTAGGGGGACACGGTAGTGGCTACTACCACGCGGTGAATATCCTGGAGCAGGCCGCGGTGGATGATCTCATCCACGTCATTGAGACTCTATTCAACGCGGCAGAGGAATACAAAGAACAGATCAAAGGAATCTATCTGCGGAACCGGCTCGGCTACCTCGCCCCTTCCTTTGGGGATCGGGATCTGTTGCGCTATGAACAGGAGACCGGCAACCAGATCCCGGGCGATACTTTCGATGAGAAGCGGGCCACTTTGGCTGCGGAGCTGTCCTTGCCCTTTGATCAGCCCGGCTTTTCCGTTGGCGCCGCTGCCCAGCACCCTTATATGCTCTGGTGGTATGAGAAGCTAGCTGAGTTTTTGCAGCAGATTGCGGATTATCTGCAGCAATACGACGCCAAGCTTTACTATAGCCCCTTTAGTAGTGAAGGGATGGCTACCAAAGGAGAGCGGTCGCCCCTTACCTGGCTTACAGAACGGGAGTGGGGGATGAACCCCGCCGCCTTCCGGGAGTTGGAGAACGTCTTTGTACTGGTTCCCATCGACCAGGCTTGGAATGCCGGTGAACCGGCATATGTATCGGCCTGTGCCACCAAGGATGGTGTGGCGGTGAGCGTAGGCCCGATGTATATAGAATACAACTGGGACGGATTCCCCTATGCCCGGATCGCCCCTAGCTTTGAGCACGGTGGCCCAGCCTACAGTCACCTCAGCGAAGTCCTGGCCTTGGCCGCCGGGGATCCGGTGGTGTTGTATAGGGAAGCATACACCTCCATCCACCGGGGTTTTCCCCAACAATGGAAAGAGTTTCTGTGTCAGTACTATCTTCTACCGGTGGGAGAGAGCACCGTGCTTACGACAGAGCCGGGCGTAACCTTACGACTTTATCCTTCGGGAAAACTAGCGGTGATCAATACAACCTTGTCCAGTGTCCAACTGGATTTGAGTGAAAAGTGGCCCCATTTACAGGATCGGATTACCGGTGAAAGGGTCGATCCGGAAAATATGTCTCTGGCGCCCCTTTCCCTCCAGGTTTATGTAGTTCCACAGGGGAGGTGAACAGGGAGTAGTAATTGGACGGTGGTGCCTAGAACCAAGGATTGTTGTGATCGCTAAACCATTGGCTCAAGAACCGCACTGAAGGTGTACAGTACAGGGAAAGGTCTGGACCATAGGGCTCTTGGAGCCGAAACACGGGAGGAGACAAGATGAAAGACAAAAAGTTGCTCATCAGCTTCATACTCTTGTTCTGCATTTGTCTACCGGTGTCGGCACAACGCACGGTCAATTTTTGGTTCTACGGCGCGGATAATCAGGTCAAGATCATGGAACAGTTCATTGCAGACTTTGAGGCGGAACATCCCGACATCAAAGTGCAGATGCGCGTGGTGGGGGCCCCGGGGATCGACCAATGGATCGTGGCTATCATCGGTGGGGTTGGGCCCGATGTGACCATGGGCAATCTCGGCTTCTTCAAAGCTTTGACCGATGCCATCCAACCCTTAGATGAATTCATCGCCAACAGTGACGTGATCGATCCTGCTGATTTCTGGCCGGCCCACTGGGACGCCCAGATCTACGGAGGCCAGATGATGGGGTTACCCTTTAGGGCCAACTCCCAGGTCATTATCTACAACAAAGACCTGTTTGAAGAGGCGGCCATCGCCGAAGTGCCCACCACCTGGGATGACTTTGCCTTTGCCACCAGTAAGCTGACGCAACGTTCCGCCGACGGACAGCTGGAACGGTGGGGCTATTCTTTCCGCACCCATGGCGGGCTGGGAGGAAGCTACGCACGAACGGTCAACCATTGGGCCGAGCGCAATGGTTGGATCTCCTTTAATGAGGATTATACCGAGGCGTACTACACCGATCCGGCCCTGATCGAGACTTTGGAATACCTGTATGATCTGACCCACAACTTCCGGGTGGCGGGATACTTGGGAGCACCGGAGGGAAAGCTTGGCACCGATGGTCTGGCCATGGGTACCGTAGCCATGTTGACCGAAGGTCCCTGGTCTTTCTCCTTCCTGTTGAGCAGTAATCCCAACCTGAACCTTGGTACCTTCCTTCCGCCCGTTGGCCCCAGCGGCCGTCAACCCTATGCCAACATGGGCGGAGAAAACCTGATCATGTTCAAGACTGCTTCCGACAAGGAGGCCGCCTTCGAGTTCATGGTCTACTTGGCCCGAGAGCGGAATCTGGATTACAACCGCATCGCCGCCGATTTCTTCCCCGTAGTCAATGAAGCAGTAACCGATCCCTACTTCCAGTCGGAGATGTGGCAGGCGGTGATGCAAAACTACATCGAGGGCATTGGCAAACCCAATCCCGCAGGAGCCCCCGGTGGGGTGGAGTTTCTGTCGAATACCCTCTATGAGCAGATGCTAGAGCAGATCTTTTATGCGAACGCGATCAGTCCGGCGGTGGCCATGACGCAGGTGCAAGAAATGGCCGAGAGGGATATCGCCCAAGAAGAACTCCGGGCCTACTTTGATCGATAGGAGCAATACGAGCACGGGCCCCCTTGGGCCCGTGCATAGAACCTAATAACGGAGGACGAAACCCGTGCCTAAAATGAACGAATGGGAAAGAGAGCTTTTCTTAAAACAACTAGATAAGCTACATGGCCGCTTTGATCAAAGGGAAAACATGTTGAAGCTACCCTTCTCCTCTCCGGGGTACCATACTACCCTCACCGGTGGTGAAGTGCACCCCACCCGACAATCCTTGGAGTATGCCGTAGCTTTGTATGATGCGGAAATACCGGAGCTGGAAAAGCGCGCTGCCGCGGTCTTGGACAAGATCCTGTCACTACAGGATACGGATCCTGAAAGCAAGACCTACGGCATTTGGTCTTGGTTCTTGGAAGAACCCTTGAGCATGATGTCACCCCCGGACTGGAACTGGGCCGATTTCTGCGGGGCAATGCTCCTTGAAATCCTTCTGGACCATGGACACAAACTCCCGCCGGAGCTATTGTCCCGGGTACGAACGGCCGTCGCCCACGCCTCCCGGTCAATTATCCGGCGGAACGTAGGGCCGGAATATACTAACATAGCGATCATGGGCACCTTTGTCACCTTGACCGCAGGTCAAGCGTTGGGAAATGCCGAGTTCACCAACTATGGCAAGGGGCGCCTGCGCCGGTTTTATGACCACACCATGCAACATGACGGCTTCACCGAGTACAACAGTCCCACCTATACCCTTGTGGCTATCCGGGAACTAGGGCGCATCCTGACCTATGTCCAGGACCCCGAAGACCTGCAGCTGGTTGAAGAGTTGTATTTCTACGCCTGGCGCCATCTGGCCCGGCATTTCCATGCGCCCACCTGGCAGTGGGCCGGCCCCCACAGCAGGGCCTACACCACCCTGACCGGCAAAGGTTTCATCTCCTTTCTACAGCGGGCCACGGGGATCGGCTTCCTAGACCCTAAGGAACTGGACCTTTCCGTAGCAGATCTGAGATTACAATTGCCCTGCCCCGAGGAACTGATCCCGTATTTCACTTCCCTCCAGGAGGAACTGGTGGTGGAACACTACGCCCACTCTCTGGTGGCCACCACCTATCATCGGGAGGAGTATAGCCTCGGGACCATCAACCATGGGGAAATGTGGAACCAACGACGAAACCTCTTAGTGTATTGGGGAGACAAAAACAACCCTCGGTACCTACACCTACGGTTTTTGCATGACGGTTACGACTATTCGTCGGCCCTTTTTTTCGGCCAACAGAACCGCAACAGGGTCCTGGGGGGGATCTGCTTTGCCACAGATCTGGGGGATACCCACATCGGACTGGACCGTTTAAAAGATGGCACCATTCGGGCACAGGATCTCCGTCTGCGCTTTGAGTTTGGAGGCGCGATCCAGAATCTACAGCTGCCCGAAAGGGTGGAAGTGCTAAAGACAGTCGCCATAGAAGATGGTCCCTTCAGGATTAGCCTCAAGATCCAAGAGGCCTGTTTTGGAGAAGAACTGGTCACCTGTGAAACAGGAACACAGGACCAGAAAAAATACCTGGATGTGGTGCTTTATCACGGAGAAGAAAAAAGCATCAATTTCAACGCCCTGTCCGCAGCTTACATTACCTTCGCCCTGGCCGTAGGGGAAGCTGAGCCGGAAATCTCCGGCGGAGAGGGCCAATGGGCTTGGCCCGGGGCAGGATTGACCCTGCGTCTCCGTACCAAACCAGCCACCGCCCGGGAAGTTAGGAGGTGGGTGTTGGAAGGGTAGGCAATTACAAAACCATCAAAGTCAGACAAACATATTAAGGAGGAATCATGATGCAGAGGCGCATCATAAAGCTATCTGTCCTAATAACTGCCTTCTTTGTCCTGTGGGGCAGCCTTTCGGTCCAGGCCGCCCAGAAGCTGGTCTTTGGATTTAAGGGTATATCTGGCGAGCTGACCATCGTGGAAGAGTTGGTGGCGGAATTCGAGGAACTGTACCCCGATGTGGACGTAGAGATCGTGTCTTTAGTGGCCACCGGCGATTGGTGGGAGAAACTGGCCCTCATGTTTGCCACCGGCACGGCACCGGACGTGACGGTGATGGAATACCAAAGGTCTATTCCCTTTGTGGCCCAGGGTGCGCTGTTGCCCTTAGACGATCTCATCGCCAATGATCCTTCCTTTAACCTGGAAGATTTCTTCCCCAGCGCCATCGAGGCCCACACCTACCAAGGGAAGATCTACGGCATTCCTAAGGAGATCCAGCCTTTTACGCTCTTTGTCAATACGGACATGTTAGACAACGCCGGCCTACCTTTCCCTGGGGAGGATTGGGATATCTACGAGTTGCGGAATACTGCCCGGCGACTTACGGATCCCGATAGAAACCAGTGGGGTTGGAGAATTGAGCCCACACCGACACGGCTAAGCCCCTTCCTTTTGTCCTTTGGTGGCCAGCTGTTCTCCGACGATCTTTCCACCTCCCTGGTGAACAGTCCCGAAATAGTCCAAGGGTTGGAGTTTATCATCGAATCTATGGACTATGGTGCCCTGCCTCCCTGGTCGACGATGTCCCAGGCCAACTTCACCCATGGTAACACAGCGTTCTATCTGGGCGGACCTTGGATGGTACCGGACTTTCGTAAACTAAGCTTCAATTGGGACATTGTCGCCGTACCCAAGGGACCGGGGGCCCACGTGACCACCCTTGGCTGTGATGCTTACCAGATTACAAGCCAGAGCAAGAATCCGGAACTGGCCTGGGAATTTGTCAAGTTCATGACCAGTGCCGAAGCCCAAGCAAGAATGGCCGCCCAGGGTAGCATCGTACCTGCCCGCAGGGAGCTGGTGTTTAGTCCCGAGTTCCAGAATCCCACCGACCGGCCTTTCAATATCGAAGGGTACAACATCGGACTGCAGATTGCCCGTCCTTCCCAGACATCGCCCATCTGGGAGGACTTCTCGGATCTGTTTATCCAGTATGTGCAAGTGGCCCTCTCCAGGGAGATTTCGGCCCAAGAAGCCATGGATCAATTGGCGGCCATCACCAATGAACTGTTAGCTTGGCAAGCAATGCTTTTCTAGAAAGGGGATTGACGAACAATGAGAGTACGGGATATTTTGATCTACCTCGGCCTGATCGCCATCCTGATTTTGGCAGGCTGTATTATGATTACCGAAGAACCCTCTGAACCCGATAATCTCCTGCCCAACAGCTCCTTTGAATGGTTGGAGTCCAATGGCAAACCCACCGGTTGGCCAGAGCTGCCTTCGTGGAACAGCAACGCCACGGTGGAAGTAGACACTACTGTGGCGCACACGGGTAATAACTCGATCAAGATCCATTGTCCCACAGACGATGATCGCGGGTCGGCATCGCTATTTCTCGAAGTTACTCCCGGTCAGACTTATAGATTCCGGGGTTGGGTCAAGACCGAAGGCCTTTCCGGATTCTATACAAACAAAGGACCCGTAGCCCGGTTCAGTCTCCTGGAGAACAAGGAGGATCCCTCGGCCAAGTACACCCTCTATGGGCAAGGTACAGGCTCTGCTGATTGGGAACTGGTGGAAACGGCCTTTGTAGTGCCCCCGGGCATCAATTGGATCCGCCTGGATCTGTTCCTGCTGTATCAACAGGGTACAGTGTGGTGGGACGATGTGGAGTTCTTTGAGATGAACCAGGCAAATCTACTTCCCAACGGCTCCTTTGAGATCCTTAGAGACGGAGTGCTTTTCCGTTGGGGCAAAGACAATTGGGGTACCGGTGCCCAGGTGTCCATTGACGAATCCACCGCCAAGGATGGTACGAATTCTGTCAAGATCTATGCTCCTACGGCCCAGGACCGGGGTGGCGTAAACCATCGGCTCATGGTAATCCCCGGTGCCACCTACCGCTTCTCCGCCTGGGCCAAGACCGAAGGTGTGGTAGGCGGAGACCTAGAGGACAAGGGGCCCCTGGCCCGGATCCTGTTTTACGAGAGTGACCAGGCCACTAGTGGACAACAGGGCATCCTGGTCCACGTACCCAAAGTCCAAGATTGGACCTACGTCAGCCACGAGTTCACCGTCCCCGCAGGGATGGTCTCCATGCGCATTGACCTGTTCATGTACTACCAACAGGGTACCGTTTGGTGGGATGACGTACAACTAGCTTTCGTTTCATTGCCTTAAGATAAGTGCGGCAGGCCCTTGGGGTCTGTCGCTCCTAAACACCTATTTAGAAAGGGTAGAAAGGGGCATAAACTGTGCTAAACGTAGTGCGAAACAAGACCTTTGGATTGGCTGTGCCACTTTTGATTTCCCTCCTGTGTCTAGGCATAGCCCAAGGAGAAACACTGGGTAACCTGTTACCTAACCCATCCTTTGAAGAAATCTCGGACTCGGGCCGGCCCGAAGGCTGGACCGAGTTTCATCCTTGGGGAACCGGCGCTACGGTCATCGTGGACGAAACTGTGGCCCACAGCGGCAGCCGTTCGGTCAAGATCCACTGTCCCAGCGATACAGATCGCGGCACCGTGGGACTATTCCTCCCGGTGGAGCCCGGTCAGACCTATCAATTCCAAGGCTGGCTCAAGACCGAAGGTCTGATTGGGTTATACACAAACAAAGGGCCCGTCGCCCGGTTCAGTCTTTTGGAGAACAAAGAGGATCCTTCGGCTAAGTACACCCTCTATGCCCACGGTACTGGTGCTACCGATTGGGAATTGGTGGAAACGGCCTTTGTGGTGCCCCCAGGCATCAACTGGATCCGACTGGATCTATTCATGCTGTTTCAACAGGGTACAGCCTGGTGGGATGATGTGGAGTTCTTCTTGAGGGACGAGGCAAATCTGCTTCCCAACAGTTCCTTTGAACTCATCCACGAGGGTGTACTTCTCCGGTGGGGCAGGGACAATTGGGGCACCAAGGGCCAGGTATCCATTGATGATTCCACCGCCAAGGAGGGCAAGGTCTCCGTTAAACTCCACGCACCTTCGGGGGACGACCGGGCAGCGGTCAACCATCGGATGTTTGTGATCCCTGGAGCCACCTATCGTTTCTCCGCCTGGGTCAAGACCGAAGGGGTAGTGGGTGGAGACTTACCGGACAAAGGACCCTTAGCCCGGATCCTCTTCTACGAAGATGACAAGGCCACCAGCGGCCAGCATACTATCCTTGTCCATGCTCCCAAGAACCAGGAGTGGACCTACGTCAGCCATGAATTCACCGTACCCGAAGGGATGTACTCTATGCGGATTGACCTGTTCATGTTCTTCCAACCGGGTACCGTCTGGTGGGATGACGTGGAGTTAGCTTTCATCTCACTACCGTAAGACAAGGTCGGTACACCCTGTGGTGGGGTCTACCGCACCAGTTATTCTCCTAGAAAGGGGCGGACACTGTGTTACGAACATGGAAAAAACGAAGATTCAGTTTGGGCATCGCACTGTTAGTTTCCCTTCTCTTGTTGGGGATAGCCCAGGGAGAAGAAGTGATTAACCTATTGCCCAATCCTTCCTTTGAGGAACTTACCGACGGAGGTCGCCCCCTAGGCTGGACCGAGTTTCACCCCTGGGGAACTGGCGCTAGTGTCTCCATCGATGAAACCATCGCCCATACCGGCAACCGTTCGGTGAAAATCCACTGTCCCAGTGATGGAGACCGGGGTACCGCCGGGTTGTTCATCCAAGTGGTCCCGGGGATGACCTACCAGTTCAGCGGTTGGTGCCGGACCGAAGGAATCACGGAACTACGAACCAATGTCGGTCCGGTGGCCCGCTTCAGTCTACTGCAGGAAAAGGATGACCCCAAAGCCCAGATCACCCTCTATGCCCAAGGAAAAGGGACAAGCGATTGGGAGCTAGTGGAAACCAGTTTCACCGTCCCCCAAGGCATCAATTGGATACGTTTGGATCTTTTCATGTTATTCCAACAGGGTACCGTCTGGTGGGATGATGTGGAGTTCTCCCTGGTCGCCGCCGAGGATTTGGACTCCATTCCCAACCTGTTCCCCAATCCCTCCTTTGAGGAAATCATAGATGGGCGCCCTGCCGGGTGGGGTTCCTACAACTGGGGCACCCAAGGCCAGGTAAGCATCGATCAGACCACTGCCCACAGCGGCAGTGCCTCGGTGAAGATTTCTTGTCCCAGCGACAGTGATCGGGGCGCAGTGGATTACCGGCTTCCGGTGACACCGGGTACCACCTACCGAATCCGGGCCTGGTACAAAACCGAAGGTGTTACCGAGAACCGCTCCGGCAGCGGTCCCTTGGCCCGGGTCACCTTCTACCCCGACGATAAAGCCACCAGTGGACCGAACATCATGATGGAAGTGGATGCTTCCAGCGACTGGCAGCTTTTTGAACGCATCTTCATGATCCCGGATGAGGTCTATTCCATGCGGGTGGACTTCTTCATGTTCTATCAGGAGGGTACCGTCTGGTGGGATGATGTTTCCCTCCAGGTGATGCCGACGGCAGAGGTCCCGAAGGATGAAGACAACCTCCTTACGGATCCCTCCTTTGAGAGTGTAGGTATCGTTTGGTGGGAGCTGGCCAGTTGGGGTACAGGTGCGCGAGTTTCCATCGATGATACCCACAGCCGCCAAGGCAATCAATCGGTAAAGATCGTCTGTGATTCGGATACCCAGCGGGGAAGCGCCTGCCTGTTCATTCCCGTCCAGCCCGGCAAAACATACGCGTTTTCCGGCTGGTATGACTTGGAGGCTGAAGGTGAAACTGTGGGTATCCAGGGACCTGTAGCCCGGTTTTCCCTGTTGGAAAACCGTTCGGACCCCAGTGCCAAAGAAACAATCTACGGATTTAGCCCCTATCTGGGTGATTGGACCCAGGTCACCCAAACGGTGTATATTCCCGAAGGGATCAACTGGATCCGACTGGACCTGTTTAACATGTATGCTGTGGGCACCGTCTGGTGGGACGACGTGTCATTGAGGGAACTGCCCGAATCGGACATCCCTCGGGGCGGAGCGGCAGCCGCCCGGGAACAGGCTTTGCAGATCAAAAAACAAGCCCTGGAAAACGCACTGCAGCTTCGAGCCGAAACCCTGGCCCTGTGGGAACAGTCGAAGGCGACAGATCCCGAAAGGTTTGAACTGCTAAAAAACATCCTGAGCGTCCAGGTACAAAACTCCCGGTCTCGGCAGCAAAGGGTGGGCAGCGCCAAGGGGAAGTTCGGCAACGATCTTGACGAATGGCAGTATCGGACCACCGCCACCTACGTCTTCGCCTTTGCGGTGGCCTATGCCATGCCGGGTACCCAGCAATACCAAAACCCCCTGATCCTCGGTCAGATTGTGGACGGCCTGGACTTCCTCGCTAACCAACTGACCCCCGAGGGTCGCTGGCACACCTACGATACAAACGTGGATCGTTTCACCCTGCTACCTTTGTTGGAAGCGGTGATCCTCATCGCGGACAAGGTGCCCGAAGAGAAGTTCGTAGACTGGCTGGCCATGATCCTCCAAGCCTGTGAATACCAACACAGAAACTTCTACTATCGACCAATGCCCTGGGGCGGGGGATATCCCAACATGGACGCGTACTATGCAGCCCTGATGGCCCTGGCCGGTCGTCTCACCGACAATGAGGTCTGGTCGGAAACCGCCAAGACCAAGGTGACCCAAATCGGCCGGCGGTTAGCGGAGGACGGGGGCTATGAGTACGTTTTGGGCTGGAACCCCGTACCCGTCTACCAAGAGATCGTAGTGGTCTGCCTTGGCAGGTACTACCAACTTACAGGGGATCCCCAAGTGGTGGAGCAGTTCCACAGGGCCAAGGATTACTACAAGTATTTCGTAGAATCCTCGGGGATCATGGATAACGGGATGAGCCCCCATATCAAGCATTACTGGAGCGATTCGGTGGATCTAGCCATGGCCGGGGCAGAGATCGTTGCCACCCTAACTAACGATCCCTATTCCAAGCTCATCAGCTCCCAGAAGCTTTCTGTGGATAACCTCGTCAGCATGAACAACCTCCAGTTCCTAGCCTACAGTCTCTATTGGCTAAACGATGTGGAGCCGGCGGAATCCCTACCTCGGGACTTTCTACGGGAAAGCCCCAGCATCGTCGGTTTCCAACAACGCAAGAACGGCAACTGGACCACCTATATCACCGGGCGCATCTCCGCCAACGACACCTTCGTCTCCGCCATCGCCAGTAGCGACGATGGGGCAAAGGTCGATGCCGCCCTGGAGGGCGTGGTCTTTGAGGTCCGTGACGAAAACGACTACGTCTACTACTTCGGGGACATGGAACCCCAAATCCAGCAGTTCTTCGATGGAAACATCGCGGTCCAAAGGGTGAACACCGCCCTGCATGCCATCGGGAAAAATATCGAGTATCCTACTACTGTGGTGGTAGTGAACAATGAGATCCAAGGGTTCGAATGGGGAGTATGGACCGGCGGCAGTCCCCATACTGCACCCTGGCAGGTAGAGCAATTGTGGGTCCTTTACGACGGGCTTTTGATAGGTTCCCACAATGTAACGGCCACCAGGAACGGCACCGGCAAATACATGCGGATGTATCTGCCCATCTACAAGGGTGGCACGCCACAGGTAACCGAGGACGGGAAGATCCTACAGCTGACCTATAACAGCATGCACCTTCTGTTTACTGACCTAGCTGGCGATTGGCGTCTTGAGCCCACCGGTGGAAAGAAGGGACCGGTCATCACCGACGCTTCCGGTAATCTGCGCCAGTGGCAAGCCGGGGACCAGTACCGGGTGAATATGGTAGTGGGGCGCCAGGGGGATCCGGCACAGTTCAAGGCAACCGTCAACCAGCAAGTACGGTTCCTGGAAAGCGCGGAAATTCAGGCAATCCTACTCACCGGTGGAAAAGAGGATTATTTGGTGGTAAGTAACCCCCAAAAAGAGGACACCGCCTTTTCCCTCCAGCTGCCTAACAGCATCCAGAAGCTGATCCAGCTGGATAACGGGGAGAAGAGTATCGTCCTCAGCCCCGGACAGCCCTTTACCCAGTCCATCGAAGCCGAGACCATCCAGGTCTACCGGGTTGAGTAAGAATACCAGAAAGGAGCACGACGGCAATGCAAAAGGGGAAGATTCATCGCGGTGTGTTACTGGTACTCTCCCTCATCCTCATGTCAGGTTGCTTACTTGGCATTCCGGAACCGGTACGTTACGAAGTCTCCGGACAGGTCCGGGCCTGGAGAACCGGGGAACCAGTCACCCAGGGTACCATAAAGGTGGTCGGCAGCAAGGAAACGGTTGCCATCGATGCCCAGGGCAACTACAAAGTCTCCGTTACCCCAGGCAGTACCATAGAGATCGAAAGCCCTGGATATAGCAAGCGGACCTACGCGGTACCAGAGTCATTGGCGGGGAATGTAGTGGTGGATATCGACCTGTTTACAGCAGGAGAAGAGCTGGTCTTCTATGAGGATTTCGTGGGGGACCAGATCGGACAACCACCGGAGTCCTTCATCCTGGAAATTCCCAGCACTATGGACGATACCGTCTGGCTAGTGAAGGAGATGGATGGCAGACGGGTCCTCCACGGCACCCATGGGGCCTTGGCTTATATCAAATCTAAGCAGCTACTGGAAACCGATGCCAAACTGCTCGTCGTTGACCTTTAGTATTGGCAGGTATCCCAGGAGCCACAACCAAACGGCTATACCCACTGCTATCTCCTTGAGCAGTGGCCGCCGGCCGTGTACTTCTCAATGTCTCCTAAGGCCGTCGGTTTTCAAGATGGCACGAAGACGACGCTACCCCCGGATCAATGGGTGCGGGTCCGGCTGGTCATAGACGTAGAGAGTCAGACCTCTAATCTCTACCTGGACGATCTTAGCACGCCCGTCGTTCAGGATATGCCTTTCCGGGAACCTTTAGACAGCTTCGAAAGGGCATACTTCCGAATCGGTAAGGAGTCTGACTACGGTGAAGACTATTTCCGTACCATTCAGATTGTAGCAGTGACCCAATACTGAGGGGACTATCCTGTTTGCCCGGTGGGGGATTTTCCCTTCACCGGGCACCTTCAAGTTAAAGATCGTGTTCTGCCCGTGTCCCGACCAAAGGGCGTGCATTTAGACCGAGCCGATATGTACTGGATATCCACATAGGGTACATTCTAGTATTCAGCCTTTGTTCGATCGTCAACCGTGATCTGAATTCCTCGACTTGCTTCACCTCCCGGGTGGGCTCTGGCACACACAGCCGGTACACAACACCACCGAAGGATGCCGCCGAAGGCACCCTCCGCAGGGTCATCATTAAAGGGAAGGAGTGTAATCCTTGAAAAGAATCATAGTGACCATGTTACTGCTATCGCTTTTGGGCCTGGTGGTACCCCTTTCTGCCAAGACAACGGTAACCAAAGAGGCCTGGGACCTAGCCCATACCTTAGCCAAGCAGTACTTGAGGACCGACTACACTTGGTTTTACTCCGATGCCATTGCTTTGATCGGGGGGCTTAAGGTCTATGAACTCACCGGCGAAGAAGAGTACCTAAGGATTGTGCAAGAGTGGGCGGCGGGTTTCCACTCCTCCCAGATCCCCACGGGCCATGTGGATAAGGACATGCCTGCCTTGGTTATGTTGGAGCTATACCGTTTAACCGGCGATACCCAGTACCTGCACCTGGCCTACCGTAGCGTCATCGACCTGGTGGGCGGAACTGACACCATCATGAAACACAGTCGGTTTTGGGCCGATGATCTTTATATGACCTGTCCACTGGTAGCCTTGGCGGGGGTGTTATTACAACGGGATTCCTATCTCACCCTGGTGGTGAATCAGTTTACCGCCTATAAAGAAGCTTTGCAGAAAGACAACGGCCTTTTTCAGCACACCCAGGACTCAGCCTTTAGTTGGGGTAGGGCCAATGGTTGGGTCGCGGTGGCCCTGGTGGAGGTACTAAAAACCATCCCCGAGGATTTCCCCGGTTATAGAACCCTGTTGGCAATGTACCAAGACTTCATGATGAGCATCCTGCCCTACCAAGATGAAGCGGGAATGTGGCACCAGTTGATCGATCATCCCGAATCCTACGCCGAAACATCATCAACGGCCATGTTTGTCTATGCCCTGGCCGCGGGCTACAATCACCGCTGGGCTCCAGAAGCCATGCTCGAAGCATTCAAAGAAGCAGCCTTGGCGGGCTTTGCCGGATTACAGGCCAAATTGGATGACCAAGGTCAACTCACCAATGTGTGTATCGGTACCAACGTGGGCTACACCTTAGAATATTACCTGACCAGGCCCACCAGGACTGGAGATCTCCACGGGGTGGCACCGTTAATGTGGGCCTGTACCGAAATCGCCCGCTTGGAAGGACAATAAGCAAGTCTTTTCCCAGGGGAAGTAAAACAGAACTAGTAATGAATCATCCTATGGTGAAGACCAGCGGCGGGGCCACCAGAAAACACAGGACCTACGGGTGGCGCACCTGGTATCCATTGTTTTTGTTGACACCCTTACCCAATCATGCTAGACTGATTACATGAAGTTGATATATTCGTTGCATTTAACGGAGTGTGAACGATGGCTGTATTGATGAAGGATATTGCCCAAAGAGCAAATGTATCGGTCAGTGCCGTCTCCCAAGCCCTGAGGAATACGGGAACCTTGTCTCCAAGGACCCGCCATCGGATCATCGCCATCGCCAAGGAAATGGGCTATGTCTTTCCAGATACCGAAAGACAAACCCGTTTAGCTGTGGTATGCCCCGATGGCAGTATTAGCGAGAGTGAGGTCTACAACGGCTTTTATGAAGGGATAAAGACCTCTTTGGGAGACGCCATTTGTCTGGTCGCCGCCGCCTCAAACCCGGAAGCATTTCCCATCAGCTCCATCACCAACGGCTCAGAGGAAATCGACGGTGTCATCTTTTTCGGCGGTGAAGCAGACCATCCGGTCTTGCAGGCCTTGGTAAACCACGGCATCAAGTGTGTCATCCTAAACCGGGAAAGTAACGACCGGCGGGTTTCCGCCGTATCCTTTGACAACCACGGGGCCTTTTACGAGGCCACCATGCACTTGCACGGCCATGGACACACCAGCTTCGCCTACATCTACGTACAGCCGATGAAAACTTGGTCCAAGATGCGTCTAGAAGGCTGCAAAGAAGCCGTAGAGGAAATTGGGGGACAACTGGAGATAGTCAGTGTTGAACGGAGCACAGACCTTACAGAGGTGGTGCGTACCGTCAGTAAGAAGGCCACCGCCATACTGGCCGAGAATGATGTGCTGGCCGCCAATGTGCTCCGGGTCGCCTCCGCATTGGGCCTCCGGGTCCCGCAGGACTTCGCCCTACTCGGCTGCGACAACCTCCAACGCAGCAAAAGGACTAATCCCACCATTAGCACCATCGATGTGCCTTTCCAGAAGATTGGAGAAAGCGCCGGCCAACTGCTGAAAGACTTGACCAACGGAAAGTATTCCTACGCGCAACTAGTGGTGCCCGGCGAGTTGATCTGCAGACAATCCTGCGGTTGTGAGAAATAAACAGATCCACACCGAACAACGGGGGGAAGATCATCATCAACGGCTATCCCCCTGCTAACCCCAAACCCTACAGAATAGACTAGACCTATCCAAAGCCCCCAGTCCCACTAAGCCCTAGGGGCTCCATACTTCCAACCAAAAGGGATTTAGTGTTCTAGCGCTTTCCCCTTATGCCTTCAGAGCGCGCCAAAACACAACAAAGCTCCGTCCCCGCAGTACTTTCAGGCTTCCCCTCTCTATTATTGACACAATTAATAAACCGTGATAAAGTGAATATATACAGTTGTATGTATCGATTGCATACAGTAGTATCAGGTCCGCCGGAGGTTTGGGAGGGCGAAAAGCACAGATATGACCAGCACCTAGAGGTGCCGAGGCCATACATATGTAGCACCATGGAACAGCAATCATTCATCCATTCCCACCGCAGCCAGGCTAGCCAGCAAAGATGGTGTGCGGAGTAGGCAGAAGGGAGGGGTTCCAGACAGCTTTCCACACGTTGCCTTTGTTTCGCTGCAATCAGATGTGAACCAATTAAGGAGGGGGACTATGAAACATTGGAACTGGATCGGGTTTAGTCTCGTCGTGGTGATCCTTTTGACGGCGTCGTTACAGGCCCAGGAAAAGCAGATCACTTTTGGGTTTAAGGGCATTAGTGGTGAACTTAAGATCTACGAAGAATTAATCGAAGAGTTCCAACGGGAACATCCCGACATCAAGATCGAGCTCATCGACCTTACCGCCGGGGGTGGCGATTGGATTGATCGCCTGTTGGTCATGGTGCTCGGTGGTACAACTCCCGATATTTGTGTGATGGAATATCAGCGGTCTTTGTCCTTGATCATGCAAGGTGTCTTCCGGCCCTTGGATAGTTTGATCCAGGTGGATCCTGAGTTTTCACTAGACGCCTATATCCCCGCAGCCGTAGGCGCCCACACCTATGAAAACAAGGTTTATGGCATCCCTCGGGATATTCAACCCTTCACTTTGTTTGTCAACAAAGCAGAACTGGACCGGGCTGGGCTTCCCTATCCTGATCCCCACTGGGATATTTTCGACATGCGGGATCAGGCCCGCAAGATGACCGTAGATCTCCACGGCGATGGCGTCATTGATATCTGGGGCTGGAGGATAGAAGCCACCTTGACCCGCATGGCTCCCTACTTCTATGCCTTCGGTGCAGAGTTCATCGACGAGACCGGTACCCAGTGTCTTTTGAGTGAACAGCCGGCCATGGAGGCGGTGGATTTTCTCTACGATGCCCTGCATAACCGTCAGGCCATCGCTCCTTTGAGCTCCGCCGCCCGTTTCCAAAATGGTGATGTGGGCTTTTACCTGGGAGGTCCCTGGATGGTACCGGACTTCAGGAGAATCGAATTTCCTTGGGATATCGCCCCGGTGCCGGGCGGTCCCGGCGGTCGGGCCACCACCCTCGGCTCCGACGCCTACTTGATCTCCCAGACATGTCCCTATGTAGATGCCGCGTGGGAATTCGTGAAGTTCTGTTCCGGTCCCTATGCCCAAGAGAAGATGGTGCAGCTTGGCCATGTGATTCCTTCCCTCCAAGAACTGGTGGCTAGCCCCGAATTTCAGTATCCCGTGGAACCACCCTACAACATAACCGCGTACAATATCGGTTTTGAGATCGCCAAGGCCTCACCGGTAAACCTCCACTGGGAAAACTTCCAGAAGATCTTCCAACAGCAGATGCTGGCGATCTTCAACGGTCAGGTGGAACCGGCCCAGGGATTACGCCAACTGACTTTCCAGGCCAACGTACTGTTCCAGCAATAGGAGGGGGGAACAGCCCATGCTAAGTTCAAAGACAGTGACAAGGTGGTATGGCGGGGTCTTAGTGAGTCTTTTCCTTGTGTTGTGTCTTACCGGCCAGACCAACGCCAGCGGAGTGGTCTCCATGGATGACTTTACCCCGGCACAACTGGCCTTACTGGGAATCAGGGAACCCTCTTTCAATGCGGTCATGATGGAATTACTGGTGGAAGTGGCCAAGGTGAAAAACGCGTCCAAGGTGGTGCTGCCACCTGGGGTACACCGGATAGATCAGCCCATCCACCTACGGAACGTGGAGAATCTGACCATCGACGGCCAAGGGGCCACCTTCATCTTCACCTCCCACGAGGCGGGTCTGCGGATCAGTAATGCCACTAACCTGACCTTACGAAATCTGGTCATCGACTACGATCCGCTGCCCTTCACCCAGGGGGTGATCATCGGCAGCGAACCCAGCGGCAAGTGGTATGATGTAAGAATCGATGCTGGTTATCCTAAGGATGACCAATTGCTCAGCCAATTTCGGCAATACGCCTTGGATATGATCGTCATGGATCCGCAAACCCGGGCCATTAAGAAGGGAACCCCTAACTTCAAGCGGACCTATCAAATCGAGCGGATTGCCGACGATGTGCTGCGCCTTTGGTTTCCCAACCAAGCTAAGAACACGTACATCGTGGAAGGGGACCGGGTTGTCCTGGAATACCGCAATGAAAACCCTGCCATCAACTTGAACGGGGTACAAGACTCCCTTTTCGAAAACATCACGATCCACAGTTCCCCCCATATGGGCATCTTGGAGCTAAGTGGTGGAGGGGGCAACACCTACCGAAACATTCAGATCACTCCCGGACCGATCCCTGCGGGTGCGGTGGCGGAAAGGCTCTTTTCGGTGAATGCCGATGCCTTTCACAGTGGCGCCATGGAACGGGGTCCGGTGTTGGAAGATTGCCTTTTCGAGATGATGGGCGACGATGCGATCAATATCAAGGGTAGCTTCGTTTACGTGGTGGGGGCCATAGATGATGAATTAATCCTGGCTTCCCGAAAATCCGGAAGCATCCCCGCCCAGGTGGGTGACACCCTACAGCTGGTCAACGCCAGCACATTGGAGATCCTGGGTCAGGTACAGCTTTTGGAGCTAACGCCAGTGGTTGATGCGGATCTATTGGCAAAGGCGCGCAGTCTATGGCAAAACATCAAAGGATCCCCACCTTCCCCGGGGGTATATCGGGCCAGGGTGGACACTCCCGTCGCCCTAAAACCCGGTGATCTGGCGGTGTCCCTGAGCCGATCCGGAGCAGGTGCCATTGTGCGCAACTGCACGATTCGCGGCAACAGGGCCCGGGGGATGCTCATCAAGTCACCGGGGGTCCTAATTGAAAACAACACCCTGGAGAGTATCAGCTTGGCGGGGATCACCATTATGCCCGAGACCGAATGGATGGAGGGACCCATCCCCTTCGATGTGGTCATCCGGGGGAATGTACTGAAAAACATGGGCGTCTCCGACCTGGGCCACTTGCTACAGATCCCCCACGGCGGCAGCGCGATCGCCGTGCTCATCAACGACCGGGGCCGGGCTCCCAAGGATAGTCAAGGGATCAGAAACGTCGTCATAGAAGACAACGTCATCGAAAACCCAACCTGTGCGGCCATCACACTGTACAACATCACAGAGGCAGTGGTCCGAAATAACCACATCACCCAGGGGTCCGGGGACAGCATCCGCATCTTCTATTCCGACCAAGTAGAACTGGAAAACAACACCGTCAACGGTGTCCCCTTTCAAATGCATTCTCCCCAAAAGGATGACAATCTGGTGGAAAGGGGAGACTTTGAGGCCTATGTCGCCGGCCGCGCCCCGGATAACTGGGAGCTTTGGGAAAGGGAACGGGGAATGGCCACAATGTGGATTGATGACAGCACTGCCCACAGTGGTGAAAAATCCCTCTTGGTGGTCAACACCGATACCCAGGATTGGTCGGTCCACTATCCAGGGATCCCGGATCGAAAAACCACTGAGCCCCTCTACATCGGTCCCAACCAAGCCCTGTATGTTTCCGTAGCGTTGAGAATAGAAGGGGAACCGGGGATCACGGGCGGACTGGACATCCAACTGCACAGTTCCCTGGACGAAGAACCCCAGACCAGAAGCTACCTGGTGCCCGCGGGTGTCAAGTTCCAGGGTAATACGGACTGGATCGTCCTGGAGGACGTGGTGTTCACCCGGCCCGACACCCTTTGCCTGCGCGTCCGACTCAGCGGCAAAGGGACCGGCAAAATCTGGTTCGATGACGTGGTTGTTCGACCCTTAGACCTGTAACCGGGAGGGGGTGCCTTGGGCATCCCACCGGGAACAGCAGATGCTACCCCCAGAAAGTGTTCCTGGGGATAGGGGAGTAATACAACAAATAAGAAGGGAGTATCCGTCCAATGGTCAAGAAACAGGTACTTTTTCTAGCAGTAACCCTAGTACTCTTGCTGTTACTGGGGCCTAGCTGTCTGTCCAGTGTCACGATACCGATCCAGTATGAGATCTCCGGCCAAGTACGGTGCTGGCGGACCGGTGAAGCGGTGACCCAAGGTACGGTAAGGGTACTCGGGACCAACGAAGTGGAGTCCATCGATCAACAAGGCAGGTACAAGATAACAGCCCTTCCCGGTAGCACCCTGGAATTTACAGCTGAGGGTTTTACCAAGCGAACCTATGTATTACCAGAATCCCTTTCGTCCGATACCCTGCTAGATATTGACCTGTACCAACCGGGGGAAGAACTTGTCTTCTATGTCGACTTCCTCGGCGACACTGTCGGCAAGCCGCCCGCGGCCTTTGTTTTGGAAGATCCCTCCAAGATGTCTGAGTCCGTGTGGCTTGTGGATGAGCTAGACGGCCGGCGGGTCCTTCACGGACACCGGGGAGCCATGGCCTATATCAAATCCAAGGAATTGCTGGGGACAGCTTCGCCCATCATCGTGTTGGACTTCCACTACTGGCAGGTATCGGTAACGGAGCAAGTCCAAGGTTACAGCCCCGGGTTTATCCTGGAGAAGTGGCCTCCCGCCTTTTTCTTCCATCTGGGCACCAAGGCTGTATCCTTCTACGACGGGACTCGGATCACCACCTTGCCCCAGGATCGTTGGGTACGGGTTCGGTTCGTCATCGATTGTTCTAGTCAAACCTGCGATCTCTACCTAGATGACCTAACTACCCCGGTGGTTACCAACGTTCCCTTCCGGGAACCCATCGAGAATTTCGAAAAGGCCTACCTCCGTATCGGCAAAGAGCAGACCTCTGGGGAAGACTATTGGCACACCCTGCAGATCGTAGCGGTAACTGATTACTAACGGGATGAACCCGGTGGGGTGACTAGCTTACCTCACCGGGGCTTTCCGCCCCTCCCTCAGCCTTACTTCCCCTTCACCATACCGCCAAACCCTTCTTCTTGCTCCCGTTGCCACCGGCAACCCCCACTGCATCCTTCCGCCCCAAGCCCTTTCCCTAGTGATATAATATCCCTAGGCAACAGCAGTACTGGAAAGGTTCTCCTCCCCGCTGCCCGTTGCTGGGAAAAGATAACTTGAGCCCCACTGGTCAAAGGACCAGGGGAAGAAAAAGGATGTCAGAAGGTGAATTCGGTGCTTAGCGATCTTGCTTGGCCCCGGGAGAAGGAAGCCCGGGAACTTCTAGCCCAGTTGGTGGCTATCCCTAGTGTCAATCCCCTGTATGATCCCGATTCTTCCGAAGAGCGGTTGGCCTCCTTCCTCGTAGACTACATGGCGCAACTGGACATCCCCGCAGAACTAGACTATTTCGCCCCTCACCGCCCCAATGCCCTCGGGAGCCTTGCGGGCAGTAGGGGAGAGAAGACCCTACTGTGGGATGCCCACACCGATACGGTCCAGGCCCAGGACATGGCCCAGGATCCCTTCGGTGGGCAGTACATCGACGGACGACTCTACGGACGCGGCGCCTGTGACAATAAAGCCTCCATCGCGGCCATCCTCTTAGCCCTGAAAACCCTGCGCGCCAATGGGTTAGTGCCGAAATCCAACCTCCAAATCTGCTTCAGCGGCGATGAGGAGGGCGGTTTCCGGGGAGTGAAACACCTGATGGCCCAGGGGTTCAAGGCCGATGGGGTCATCGTGGGGGAACCCACGGAACTGGCGGTGGTAATTGCGCACAAGGGCTCCCTCCGCTGGCGCGTAACCGTAAAGGGCAAGGCCGCCCATAGCTCCCAGCCATCCTTAGGGGTAAACGCCATCTTCCACATGGGTCGGGTCTTGCGGCATATTGAAGAAGAGCTGATCCCCCGCTGCAGTGAAAAAACACATCCCCTGGTGGGCAGTCCCACCCTCTGTGTGACCATGATCGACGGTGGAGAGGGGAGGAACACCGTACCAGCCCAATGTGTGATTAACCTCGATCGCCGCCTGATCCCCGGGGAAACTCCCCAGGAAGTTTTGGCCGACTTTGCCCAAGCTCTCGCCACCGTGGAGGGGGTCTGTTTCACCATGGAAAAACCCTATCATGTGGATGCTCCCCTGGCCACCTCTGCGGACACACCCATAGTGCGGTGTCTCGAAAATAGCCTACGGGCCTGTGGCCTGCGTCCCAGGGTGACCGGAGCCCCCTTTGGCACCAATGCCAGCAAATTCACGGGGATACCCGCGGTGGTCTTTGGTCCTGGTTCCATTGCCCAGGCCCATGCCGCAGATGAGTATGTGCAGGTAGAGGAAGTCCTCAAGGCCGCGCAGGTGCTGACCCTAGTAGCCCTAAACTTCCAGTAGTTCCGGCAATTTGCGGAAAAGAACATCCCGGGCCCAGGGCTGCGCCTCAGGCAAACCCCTTAATTCCCCGGCTTAGCCGGCGAAACTCCGTCGGGGTCATTTTCTCGTACCGCCGAAAGACGGTACTGAAGTAGCTGAGACTGGCAAAACCCACCGCTTCTGCCACCTCCGCCACCGTCAGGTGCGGATCCTCTAGCAAGAATTCCTTGGCCTTGCTGATCCGGTAGGTGGTAAGATAACCCATGGGAGTCACCCCGAAGACCGAGCGGAACATCCGGGACAGATGCTGGGGCGTGACACCACACTGACGAGCCAGGTCCTCTACACTAAGGGGATCCCGGTAGTTGGTCTCGATGAAGCGAAGCACTGGTTTCAGCTTTTTTCGCTGGTGGGTAATGTGTTTATCCTTGGAGGCCTGCCAACCCAAATCAACAAGAAAGGCATAAAGGAGGCTGGATTGGATGGCGCTGGCAAATTCCCGATGACCCGGAGCAAGGGTAAGCAGGTCACTGAGCTTGGTATTAATATAGGGCAGATCCACCAGGTCAATAAACCCCGGGGACAATCCCCACGCCCGGAGGAAATCCCCAACGGTTTTCCCGTTGAAGGTCAGCCACATCACTTCCCACGGTTCAGTGATGGGCCAATACCGGCAGGGCATCTGGGGATACATCAAGAAACCCTGCCCCGGGTTCAAGGTCCGTTCTTCTCCCTGGAACTGGACCATCCCTGCACCCGTCACGGTGTGCAACCAATGATAGTGGGGTGAACCGTTGGGATACTCCATAGGTTTTTGGTGGGTGTGTCCAACGGTACACAGGTAGACGGGCAGGTGCTGATCCCGGGGCGTGACGGTCAGTACGCGGGTGCGCATCTGCGGGACCCCCTTTGTTCAGAAAACTAAAACGTGTTCAATTCTTGTTCTTGAGCATAGTTCTTACATCCAGTATACTAAATGTAACCAATGCGAGCAAAACGAAAATGAGGGGAGGTGAGAAAGATGGTAAAGTTGTCGGTGTGCGTGGAGATGCTCTTTCATGAACAACCGTTTCTAGACAGGATCCGCAGTGTAGCCGATTTGAACCTTCCGGGCTTCGAGTTTTGGGGGATCGCCAACAAGGACCTAGGTGCCATAGTGAAACTACGGGATGAGCTGGGACTAACCCTGGTGGGCATGGTGGGGACCTCCCAACCGCTGACAGATCCGGAAAAGAGGGAGGCCGCGGTAAGGGAGCTTAAGAAAAACATCCAGCTAGCCAAGGACATCCAGTGTCGCAGTCTCATCGTCACCTCGGGTCCTGAACAGGCAAATCTTACCCCGGAGGAGCAGCTAGGCAACATCACAGCGGTACTGAAGGAGGTCGCCTCCACCGCAGAAGAAGCGGGGGTGCTCATTGTCCTGGAACCCTTGAACACCGTGGTAAACCATCCAGGCATTTTCCTCAACTCTTCCTACACGGGATACGAGATCCTGCGGAACGTAGGCAGTCCAAACGTAAAGCTTCTCTTTGATATCTACCACCAACAGATCACCGAAGGAAACATCATCGCCAACATCAGGGAACACATGGAATACATCGGACATTTCCATTTAGCCGATGTCCCGGGACGGCAGGAACCGGGCACAGGGGAACTGAATTACGCCAACATTTTCAAGGCCATCGCCAACAGCAACTATGATGGTTTTGTAGGCTGCGAGTTCAGACCCTCCACCAACTCAAAGCAAGCCCTGGAATACGTCAAAACACTTCTTTAGTACCAAGGAGGAGAACAAATGAGTACTTACAAGCTCCGTGCCGCTGTGGTTGGGGTAGGTAACATTGGACAGTCCGCCCACATTCCCGCCTACCTCAACAGCACCGAGGCCGAACTGGTGGCCCTTTGCGACATCGACGAGCAAAGACTGGCCCAGGTGGGGGAGCGGTTTGGTATCGCCCCCGAGCATCGCTACACCGACTACCGGGAGATGTATGCCAACGAGAACCTTGATGTGGTAAGCATCTGCACACCCACCTATCTCCACTACGAGCAGACCATCGCCGCCTTGGAAAACAAGATCCATGTCTGTTGTGAAAAACCCATGGCCATGAACACCCAACAGACGGTGGAAATGGTGAAAAAGGCCAAAGAGGCAGGCCTGGTATTGAGTGTAGCCTTCAACAACCGGTATCGTCTGGATTCATCCACGATCAAAGGCTACATCGAAGACGGTCTTTTCGGGGAGATCTACTATGCCAAAGCCGGCTGGCTCCGCCGCCGGGGTAACCCCCACGGCTGGTTCACGGTGAAGGACATGGCCGGGGGCGGACCCTTGATCGACTGTGGCGTCCACTCCCTGGATCTAGCCCATTGGCTCATGGGGCAGCCCCAGCCGGTTTCCGTTTTGGCCTCCACCTACTGCAAATTCGGTAATTATCACGTGGAGGGCATCCGCCAATACTGGGCCATGTATGGCAATAAGGAGGGCGTCTTCGACACCGAAGATCTAGCCGCGGCCCTCATCAAGTTCGACAACGGCGCCACCATGATGTTTGACGTCAGCTGGGCCATCAACGGAAAAGACACGGGCATCTACGTCCAGGTCTACGGTGACAAGGCCGGTGCCAACCTGAATCCCTTGGAGATCTACGGACAAATCGGCAACAACATCGCGGATATCCAACCCATGTTGAACCTGCCGGAAAAACCCCAGGAGCAAAAGGTCTTCAACTTCCTGGAAGCAGTGAAGGGCGAAGGGAAACTACTTACCCCGGGCAGTGACGCCATTGCCATCGCCCAGATCATGGACGCCATCTATGAATCCGGGAAGACCGGCAAAGCAGTGGCGATTGAAAAGATCGAGATATAACCCCGTAAGCGCAGCCCCCAGGCTGCGCTTACTTTCCCACCAAGCGCAAACCGATGCGCTTCCGTTCCGGTTGCACCTCCAAGACCTCCACTTCCACCCGCTGACCCACGGTCACCACCTCCGCCGGATCCCGGACAAAGCGGTCGGACATGTTGGAAATATGGATCAAGCCGTCCGTTTCCACTCCAATGTCAACAAAGGCGCCAAAGTCCACCACGTTGGTGACGGTACCCCCAAGCCTGAGGCCCGGCTGCAAGTCCGCCAGCGTCAGAATGTCCTGGCGGAATACGGGACCGGGAATGTCACTGCGGGGATCCCGGCCGGGGGCACACAGGGCCGCAATGATATCTTCCACCGTCGGCTCCCCGGCATTGGTTTCGATACTGACCTGGGTCGGGTTCAACCGGGTAAGCCTTTCCACTACCTGGGGCCGGGTTTTGGGATCCGCCAGTTCCTCCTCTGAACTGCCCGCAAGGGACAGGATCTTCCGGGCCAAGGCATAGGACTCCGGATGCACCGGAGTGTTATCCAATAACGTCTTACCCTGACTGATGCGTAGGAAACCCGCACACTGTTCAAAGGTCTTGGGACCCAGGCGCGGCACATTTAGCAGTTCCTCCCGAAAGGTGAAGGGGCCGTGTTGATCCCGGTATTCCACGATCCCCACCGCCAAACCCGGCCCAATCCCCGCCACGTACTGCAGCAACTGGGGACTGGCGGTATTCAGGTTCACACCCACCCGGTTGACGCAGGATTCCACCGTGCGCTGCAGAGCCTCGGAAAGCTTCTTCTGGTTCACATCATGCTGGTACATCCCCACCCCCAGGGACTTCGGATCAATCTTCACCAGTTCCGCCAAGGGATCTTGGAGGCGCCTACCAATGGAAACGGCCCCCCGTAAAGAGACATCCAGACCCGGTAGTTCCTGGCGGGCCACTTCCGATGCGGAATAGACCGAGGCCCCAGCTTCACTGACGATGGTAAAGGGGAGGGAAAGACCATAGGTCCGGTTAAACTGGGCGATGAAGCTTTCCGTCTCCCGGGAGGCGGTACCGTTACCGATGGCGATCACATCGACGGTAAACCTCTTTACCAGTTCCAAGAGTTTTTCCATACTCTCTTCCACCGCCGCCTGGGGAGGGTGGGGGTAGATGCTAGCCGTGGCCAGCACCATCCCAGTGGGATCCACCACCGCCACCTTACACCCCGTGCGAAAACCGGGATCGATGGCGAGCACCGTCTTGCCCTGGACCGGAGCTTGCATCAATAATGCTTCGAGGTTTTGGCGAAACACTCCAATGGCCTGCTCCTCAGCCTTTTCCGTGAGCATCCCCCGGATCTCACGGTATACCGCAGGCAAGAGCAAGTTCTTCAGGCTATAGTCGATTGTCTCCAACAACCAACCGCTGGCCGGAGCGCCTTTCCGAATCAACCGACCGGCCAAGTACTGGGTGATGGCCTCCAAAGGCGGTTCGATGCGCACCGTCAGCTTGCCCTGCCTTTCTCCCCGATCCAAGGCCAAAACCCGGTGGGGAGGGATCTGCCGTACCGGCTGCCGAAAATCATGATATGTACTATACACCAAATCCTCCTTGGGATCCTCTAAGGCTGAGCTTGCGGAAATGACCCCCCGTTCAAAGACTAACTGCCGTACCCGGGGCCGGAACTGGGGATCATGGCTGATTTCATCGGCCAGAATGTAACGTGCTTGTTCTAGGGCCTCCTCCACGGAGCACTGGACCCTTTTGGCGAAGGGCTCCGCGATGATGTTGGGATCATCCTGCCTGGTCAACAACTGTTCCGCGAGGGGCGCAAACCCTAGCTTTCGGGCCTTTTCCGCCTTTGTGCTCCGCTGCTTGCGGAAGGGCCGGTAAAGATCCTCCAGTTCCCTTTGGGTCCGGGCTGCCTCAATCTGGGCCGCCAGCTGTTCCGTAAGCTTTTCCTGTTCCGCCAGGCTTGCGAGGATCTGTTCCTTTCGTTTGGCCAAATTGGTGAAATACCCATAGGCATCCGCAATGGTATGAATCTGTAAATCATCCAACCCTCCGGTCAGTTCCTTCCGGTACCGCGCGATAAAGGGCACCGTGTTCCCATCCTGGAGCAGCTGAATAGTGGCGGCCACCGCCTGGGGGGCAATACCAGTGTCTTTTGCGATCTCCGCGGCTAAATCATGCACAGCCATCCCTCCCTACGTTAAATGTCATTATACCACATCTTGAACCCCGTCCCTTCATTGGAAAAGTCGGCGTGCCATGGGGGGAAGTGTTCGTCTGTGGGCTGCATTATGGGTTTTTCCGCGGGCAAGGATAACGAATGGACAGCTAGAAAGGGGGGAAGAAATTTTGACGAAGATCAATGAGCTGGAACTGCAAAACATTCGGCACTTGGCCAACGATGCTCTGGCCACGTCCCGGAAATTGTCCTTCTTTGCCCAGCAATGTCAGGATCCAACGCTGAAGAACATGTTGCAGACCGGTGCCCGCGAGTCCCAACAGACCGCAGATAAACTCATGAAATTCTTAAGTTGAAAGGAGTGAACCCGATGCTAACGGACCGGGAAATCGCCCTGGATTACCTGCATACCTGCAAAACCTCCACCACCGAGGCCCTGAAAGTGGCCCTGGAATGCTCCAACCAGGAACTACGGGGACTGTTGATGAGCAACGTAACCAAAGGTGAGAAGGACTCCTACGAACTGGCAAAGCTAGCCTCCAAGAACAACTGGTATCTGGAGGCAGGCCCGGCGGATTACCAGGAGATCCAACGGATTAATGGCTTTCTCACTTCTTCGGCGCTGTCATCGGGCGGGGTTACTGTACGGTAGGGGGCAGGCTTCTGCCCCCATACCCCAATTTGCTGCCCGGGAATCCTCTAAACTGCCACCCAGCGGCCTTGGGTTTCCCAATAACAGCACGAAAACCCGTTGGCAATGTACACCTGCCCTCCATATTGTTAACTAAGCCCAAAGATAAAATCCCTCCAAGTTTCGCCGGGGATATGTCTCGTGCAAAGTTCCTTTGTCTTTTCTTGGGCAATTGCCCCTTTCTCACGGCAATCAGATGAAAGAAATCCCTTGGATACAAGTTTCCTGCCGCAGGAAAATAAAGGGGTAGTGAAGAACCATTAGGGGTAATGTGAGGAGGGAGCAAGCGATGAGAGTTGCCGTTATTGGATTGGGAAATGTGGGCAGGTTTGCGGTGGAAGCTGTGCAGGCCGCAGAAGACATGGAACTGGCCGGGATCGTCCGTCGCCAAAGCTCTGCCCCCAAGCAGAACATAGATACTTTGGTAGTCACCGATATCCGGGATCTGGGACCGGTGGATGTCGCCCTATTGTGCACACCGTCCCGCACCGTGCCCCCGCTGACTAAGGAGATCCTCGGGTTGGGGATCAACACCGTAGACTGCTATGACATCCACGGGGAACTGGTGAACTTGCGCAGGGAACTGGCTACGGTGGCCAAGGAGAATAACGCCGTCGCAGTCCTTGCGGCCGGTTGGGATCCGGGCACCGATTCGGTGATCCGGGCTCTGCTAGAAGCCATGGCCCCCAAGGGGATTACCTATACCAACTTTGGCCCCGGGATGAGTATGGGCCACACCACCGCGGTGAAGGCCTTGCCCGGTGTGAAGGATGCCCTGTCCATGACCATCCCCATCGGTACGGGGCTGCACCGCCGGATCGTCTACGTGGTCCTAGAAGAGGGAGCCCAGTTCTCCGCGGTGGAACGGACCATCAAAGAAGACCCTTACTTCGTCCATGACGAAACCCATGTAAGACAGGTTCCCGATGTACAACAGCTTATGGATGTCGGGCACGGAGTGACCATCGAACGGAAAGGGGTGTCCGGAGCCACCCACAACCAGCTTTTCCAGTGGGATATGCGGATTAACAACCCGGCCCTCACGGCCCAAATCATGGTCGCGGCCGCCAGGGCCGCCGTGCGACAACAACCCGGAGCCTACACCCTCATTGAGATCCCCTTGGTGGATCTGTTGCCCGGAGACCGGGAAACCTGGGTCAAACGACTGGTCTAGCCCCAGCGGCCCCGCAGATCGATTCCCCTGCGGGGCCTATAGTCTTTCCCACTTCTGTCTGGAGAAAAAACCTCCTTATTCTAAACCACCACCCCAACTCAAAACTTGACGTTCCCTTTCCCTGAAGGATATACTTTTCCCCGGATAGGGGATGAAGAATAACGATGGAGATTAGAAATGTCGCAATCATTGCCCATGTGGATCATGGAAAGACAACCTTAGTGGACGCCTTTTTGAAGCAAACCGGTGTTTTCCGGGAAAACCAACGGACAGAATCCCAGATCTTAGATTCCAACGCCCTGGAAAGGGAGCGGGGGATCACCATTTTGGCTAAGAATACGGGGATCTTCCACCAAGGGATCAAGATCAACATCGTCGACACCCCGGGCCATGTAGACTTCGGCGGTGAAGTAGAGCGGGTCATCGGGATGGTGGACGGGGCTTTGTTGGTGGTGGATAGTGCCGAAGGACCCTTGCCCCAAACCCGCTATGTGCTCCAGAAGGCCTTCGCACACAACCTGAAGCCCATCGTGGTGATTAACAAAATCGATCGGAAGGATGCCCGGCCCTACGAAGTGGTGGAAGAGGTCTTGGAGCTTTTCCTGGAACTGGATGCCACCGATGAACAGGCGGACTTTCCCGTGGTTTGGGCCGTGGCCCGGGAGGGTATTGCCTCCCTAGATCTGGCCGACGCCCAGGCCCAACTGGCCCAGGCCAAGCCCAGAAGCATCCTACCGCTGTTGGACTTGATTATCACCCACGTGCCACCGCCCCGGGTGGAACAGGCAGGTCCACTGCAACTTTTGGTCA
This sequence comes from Bacillota bacterium, assembly GCA_012839765.1. Classification (NCBI taxonomy): domain Bacteria; kingdom Bacillati; phylum Bacillota; species Bacillota bacterium. Next base: position 24,340 of record DUMW01000066.1, on the reverse strand, counting down.
CCAATCTGGAATACGATGAATATGTAGGGCGCCTGGCCTTGGGACGCATTCAACGGGGGAGCATCACCAAAGGCATGCCCGTTGCCGTATGCCGCAGCGACGCCCCCACGACCAAGACAGGCCGTGTCGAGTACCTGTACACCTTCGCCCGGCTAGAACGCATCCCGGTGGAGGAGGCGCAGGCGGGGGAGATCGTAGCGGTGGCGGGACTGGACGATGTGGCCATTGGGGACACCATCGTGGATCCCCAGAGGGTGGAGTCCTTACCCGCCTTGCAAGTGGACGAACCCACCCTGACGGTCATCTTCCGCATCAATGACGGACCCTTAGCAGGACGAGAGGGGAAATACGTTACCTCTCGCCACCTGCGGGACCGCCTTTTCCGGGAACTGCAAACCAACGTGGCTTTGCAGGTCAACCCCACCGATAGCCCCGATGCCTTCGAGGTGCGGGGCAGGGGTGAGCTACACCTGAGCATCCTGATGGAAACCATGCGGCGGGAAGGCTATGAGTTTACCGTCTCCAAACCGGAGCCGGTTCTAAAGGAAATCGACGGACAACTGCACGAACCCCTAGAGCGGGTCTTCGTGGAGGTCCCCAACGAGTATTCGGGGAACGTAATTCTCTTTTTCGGCCAACGGAAGGGTGAACTGCTGAGCATGGTCTCCACCAGCGACAACATGGTGAAGCTGGAATTCCTGGTGCCGGCCCGGGGGCTTATCGGGTTTCACTCCCAATTGCTCACCGAGACCAAGGGACACAGCGTGGCCTATCATACCTTTGCCGGGTACGGACCCCACCGGGGCCCCATCGTCCACCGCACCACCGGAAGCCTGGTGGCCTGTGAACCGGGAATCGCCACCGCCTACGCCATCCTAAACATCCAGGAGAGGGGTACGCTGTTCATCGAACCGGGCACTGAAGTATACGAAGGGATGATCGTCGGTGAGAACTCCCGAGGAGAAGACCTCGACGTCAACGTTGCGAAGAAGAGGCACGTGACCAATATGCGCTCCGCCACTGCGGAAATCACCGAGAAGCTTGACGTCCCCCGCCGGCTGAGTCTAGAGGAGGCCTTGGCCTTCATCGCCGCCGATGAACTGGTGGAGATCACCCCCCAGGCTATCCGCCTACGCAAGAAGGTCCTCCGTCAAACGGAAAGGCACGCCCAGAAAGTCTAAAATGGTTGTAGCCTTAGGCTACAACCACTTACGCCTTTGCGATCTCCGCCACAAGCCAAGCCTGCACGTCACCGAGTTCGGCGGAAAGCTCTTCCGCCTCAAGAGCGGCAAAGGCTGCTTCCACCGCGGCAGGGCTAAAGGTACTGCCTAAGAGGGCACTGCGGACATAATCGGTCAGGGTGTAGACCAGGGCATCGGAGTAGACCGCCACATCCACAATCCGGCCCTGCTGCACTGCACATTCCACCGTAACCTCCCCCCAGGGAAAGCGGGTGGTAAAACTCAAATCAAAGGCGGGCGTCTGCCCGTAGCGCCACTGCCAGGAGGCATAGCGGGCATAGAGCTCCTGGGCCTTTCCATGGTAGACGCCAAGGTCCAATTCGGTCCCCTCCCCGCCATACAGCTTCACAAAGGAAGTCCGCAAGCCCTCGATCACCTTATGAATGGTAAGATCTGGGACCAGTTCAGTGAGATTAATGATCCGGGAACTTACGGACCGAACCCCCTTGGCCTCCATCTTCTGTTGGGAGGGCTGTAGATAACGGGCGGCCTTGGCGAAGTCCGTATGGACCAGGATGGTTCCGTGGTGCATGGCCGCATCTTTGTAGTAGTAATAGGCGTTTCCGGAAAACTTCCTGCCGGCCGCGGTTAAGTCGTTGCGACCCGAAAACTCGGCCTGGACCCCTAGGGCCACCAAGGCATCCAGGATCACCCCCAGCTGTTTAGACAGATCGTAGTGGCTGCGAGTAGTGAGAAAGGTAAAGTTCAAGTTCCCCAGATCATGGTAGACGGCACCACCGCCCGAAAGCCTTCGGGCTAGCTTCCCGCCTTCAGACTCCAACAGCTGACACCGACATTCCCGCCAGGCATTCTGGTTTCTCCCAATGACCACCGTCTGCTCATTTTGCCAAAGATACAGGATCACTTCTCCCGGCTGCACCCGTTGCAACAACAACTCCTCTAGGGCCAGGTTGTACCAGGGATCATGGGAAGCCGATTGGGCAATAAAAGTCCTTTCCACCATGGTGTTTCCTCCAACAGCAAATTCAGTTTTCCTAATTCTAGCATAGGGGAGTTAAGAAAGACAAACAGATTCCCACGAAGGGAGAATACAGGACATAAGAAAAAGGGGAGGAACCCCCTTTTGGCAGGTTCCTTCCCCCATTGCCCTTTACCTATTTCCACTGGGCTACACGATTCAGCACCGTCTCTAGGGTCTGGGGATCCGTGATGCCTCGGATGGGGTGGAACCAGACACCTTCCGGACGCAGGGTCTCAAAGACCAGGGGCAGCTCACTGACATGGACGTCCAACTGCATCCCTTTGCCAGCCCGCTGGATCCGCTGGTAGACCTCCACCCACCGGGCATAGCCTTCGTTTCCGGCGCCTGGTACCCACTGGACCGCATCCAACTCAGGAATACTGAGGATCATATCCAGATGTTTCAAAGCCCCGGGTCCGTCCAGATGGTAGATGGAACGCTCCAGAAAGCGGCACTCTTCCACCAAAACCGGCATGATAAACTCCTCAAACATTTGGGGACTGATCATACAGGAAAAGTCGCAGGAGACAATGTAGTACTTGCCCGTATGAATCAACGGCAACCAGGAGGTGATGGGCATCTTGGCCCCCCGCAACATGTTGTAGAAGATGTCGTAGACCTGGAAATACTCCTGGGTCGCGGTCAACAGCTTCTCCTTTACCGCTGTGGGATGGTCGATCAGGTCCATCGCCAGCCTTTGGGGATCCCGCAGGGCTGCCAGATGATCCGCCCCCGGGTGAAAATCCGTGAGACCCACAATAAAATGCCCCTGGCCCCGGGCCAATAGCTCCTCGGTAAATTCTACCATGGCCTTGAACAGGGGATTTTCCGGATCGAAGACCGCTTCGGCAGCATCGGTTTCCCAATTCTCGATGCAAGGCCGGGTCCAGGCGGTAGAAGCGGAAAACTCATAGGCACAGCCACACCAGGCACTGAAGATCTCCGGTCCTAAGTTAGGCCAAACCACCGGCAGGGTGTCAGCGGGGTAAACATAGTTAAAGGCATCGATGGCTAGTTGCTCCGCCCGAAAGGCCACATCCAACCACCGTTCCCTTTGGGAAGCATACTCCTTCTGGGGAAGAGGCTTTCTATCCGGGGCCAGAAAGCGCACACCACTAACCGGTGGCCGATCCACAATGGCCCGCTCCCAGAAGGCGTCGTAGCGCTTCTTGACTTCGGCAAAATCTGGTTTCAAACTGAATTCCATGGACAGACATCCTTTCCCAAGCCTAGCCGTTTGCGAATAATCCGTGCCGTTTTCCACCGAGCATAAAACCCGTGGACTTTCCACCATCTTAGCATGTTTCTTCCCTGGTAACTAGTACTGCATCCAAAAAAGAGTGTGCCGCACCAACGGGGGGTGATTGTCTGAGAAGAACATCCTGAAAAGCCCTCTCCAAGGCAAGATGAAGGTCGCGGCAAAGGGAACTCATCTGTTACTGGTCAATCTTCCTGATTAAGTCCAAGCTTAGGTTAAGATTGTACATGTCCGCGGGCGCCTGTCTCCGGTAGAATAATAGTAGATTCCATGGGAACCTAGAAAAACCTTTGGAGGAAGCACCATGACCAGCAGAGAACTCATCAGGCGAGTAGTGGAGTTTGATCACCCAGAACGCATCGGCTGGGATTTTATCGGTGGTCCTTCGGATCTGCGCACCGCCGGCATCCGCTGGGAGCGGGAAGGTCGGCCCGAGGAACACCGGCAGTGGGGATATCATCCCAAGCTGTTGGCCCAGGTCCCCCATTTCCGGGGTATGGTATATGAAGATGAATGGGGGAACATCTGGGGCCGTTTGGATGGAGCGAGTAAAGGGGAAGTGATCCGGGGAGTATTGGAAGAGGGTTACCACAAGGTAGACCAACTCACCCTTCCGCGCCCGGCGAAAATCGACGTGGAACGACTGCCCGAGATCAGAGAACGCTTCCGGGACATCTACCTGTTGGGGGGTCTGCCCGGGTTCACCTTCAACATCCTGCGGAAGATGCGGCGGATGGAGAACTTCCTGGCCGATACCCTCCTGGCTAGGGACGAGGTGTTAAAACTAAGTAGTCGGGTGGAAGCCTTGCTTGGGGAATGCATCATCTACTATGGCGAAGCGGGCTTCGATGGAATCATGTTTGCCGAGGATTGGGGAACCCAGGAGGCGTTGCTGATCAGCCCAGCCAGCTGGAGGGAACTTTTTGGACCCACTTTCCGTCGACTGTGCAAACTGGCCCATGATCACGGCATGAAGGTCTTCATGCATTCCTGTGGCTATATTGCGGAGATCATCCCTGATCTCATCGAGGTGGGAGTCAACGTCCTCCAACTGGACCAGCCCAACCTCTTTGGTTTGGAATACCTGTCCCAATACTCGGGCCAGCTGACCTTCTGGTCGCCTGTGGACATCCAGAAGGTGATGCCCACAGGCAACAGGGAGCTAATCGAAAAAACCGCAGACGACATGATCCGTTACCTCGGCCAGGGTGGCGGTTTCATCGCTAAAGACTATCCCCAGTGGGATGTCCTCGGCGTCAAACCCGAATGGGTGCAGTGGGCCAAGGACCGCTTCCTGCGCCACCATTACTAAGCCTACCGTGCCGGAGGTGGGAGAGATCCCCCTCCGGCTTTTGTTTCATCCGTTTCAAGACAACCAGGTCCACACACCTCTTGTTTCACGATATCCCACCTTATGCAACAACAAGCACATACTCCCAACGGCAATTCTAAGGCCTCTAATCTTTTTCTACATTATGTCTTGTTTATCGTTTCCGAAAAAGGAAATCTCCTGTATGGCGTCGAAGTATTACATCGCAAGAGAAACAAGAGGCACATATTGCAACAGGAGAAACAAGTCTAAGCATGGCAACAGCAGGAGCCAACCCAATATGTAAGGAGGAATCTTTGTGAAACGAATCAGTGTGTTGGTGTTGCTAGGCCTCATCGTCCTGTGCAGCTATGGTATGGTCTGGGCCGAGGTCATCGAGATTGACTTCTGGCACATCTGGACCGGCGACCGGCTGTACTTGGTGGATGAGGTGATCAGTCGCTTCGAAGCTCTTTATCCAGGGATTAAGGTCAACGCGCAACTCATTGGTAATAGTGACTTGATCCTGCGGGACAAATTGGTCACCGCGGTAGCCGCTGGCTCTCCCCCCGATGTGGCGATGATCGGCCGGGATCTCAGTGTGGAGTTGGGCATGTACAATGGTATGTTGGATCTGCGTCCTTTCCTAGAGAAGGACGGAATCTACCTGGAGGACATCTTCTATCCCACAGTTATCGAGTCCTTGGAAGATCCCTACGGCCGGATCGAGGGCATCTACTTCCTGCCCCAGTTGATCAATGCCGGTAACTACCTTTATTACAACAAGGATATCTTCGATGCTGCGGGCATCAGTGAACAACTGGTTCCCAGGACCTTCGACGAACTGGCGGAAATCGGCCGGAAACTCACCGAGACCGACGCGGATGGGAACCTCACTCGGATTGGGATCGACGTCTTTGAGCACAAGATGCCCAGTCAGTATCAGGCCTGGGTGAACGCGGCCGGAGGCAGCCTCTTCAGTGAGGATCGGCGGACCGTACTGATGGGCCCTAACTCCGTGGCCTTGGAAACCCTAGACTGGATGGCGGACTTCACCAACCAGATCAACCGGGGACGGGTGGCCATCGAACGCCTGCACACCTGGGATATTACCCGGTACATCCAGGGCAAAGCCGCGATGGCCCTGGGAGAAGATTACCACTACTTCATGATCCAGGCCCAGGCTCCGGAAATGGAGTTCGGCGTGGCCTCGGTACCCACCAAGACCGGCGAACCCTATCAGCCTGAGCTGCGGCTCACCTGGGGTTATGGTATCCCCGCCCGGGCCAAACATCCCGAAGCGGCCTGGCTTTTCGTCAAGTTCCTCACCATGGAACTGGAGGGTGGCGGCTGGTTCGTAGTACAGCAGGGTAGACCCGGCGCGGCCATCGAATTCAACATCCAAGATGACTTCTTCCAGATTAACCCCTACGTGGGAGTGATCGGTAACAACATCATGAACGCCATCCCCAGTCGGGAGCCGGCCATCAGCGGTTGGACCACCATCGTCTCCGACATGCTGCGTAAAGTGGCCTTCGGGGAAACCAGTTCCCTCAATGCCATGGAGACCGCCCGAACCCAATTGCAGCTGAGGCTGGATGAATTCTGGCAGGGACTGGGGTTATAGGAAAGGTGGATGCACAATGAGAAAGCTGGTTCTTTTCCTTGCCACCCTCTGTCTATTGATTTCGGTAAGCGGTTGTCTGCTCTTTGCGGCAGAGGAAAGCGACAAACCATACTTTGAATTGGACTTTGACGACGAACCCCTGGGTCCCTTGACCCCCATCGAGAACGTGCGTCTGATCCGGGCCGATACCCAGCCCCAAGTGGTGGAATCCCCCGATCGGCCGGGCAAGAGTATCATGATCACCGCCCCGGCCAGCCAAAACTGGGGCGACGCCTTCTACTACAAGCTTCCGACACCGGTGAAGGATAAACTCACCATAGAGGCTTGGGTCTACGCGGAGACAGACGTCCATCGCAGTGCGATTTTGTTCGCCTCCAGTCCCTTGGGACCGGTCTACGGCGATGGGGTAAGCCTTTACCTGTACAACAACGGTGAGATCCGCTACTTCGACACCGCGTTCCGGGAAACCACCGCCACCTACAAAGCAGGACAGTGGATACATCTTTTGGTCGAAGTGAATGTAGCGGAACAATACTACGACATTTACGTCGATGATCTCACCACACCGGTGGCTCGGGCGCCCTTCCGGGAGTCCGCCTGTGAGGAGATCCAGTCGGTGGGTTTTGCCATGTACACCCACACCCACCAGCCCGGACCCGTCTATATCGATTCCTTGATTATCCGCTAAGGGCCCACCGCTGCCGGGGAACTTCCCCGGCAGCGATCCTGAAAGGAGAGCACCGAACATGCTGAGGTCTGCCAGCCTACTCCTAGGGCTGTTCCTTCTTGCTTGTAGCTTTTGGGGGAATGTAACCCATGCCCACATCCTCTGGTTTGAGGCGGAGGACTTTGAAATCACAGGGACCTGGGTGGTGGCAACCCAAAGGGATACCTTCGGCGGCCGGATCCTGCAGGGGCTCACGGCACCAGGATCTAAGGTCCAAGACGCCTTCACCTACGTAGAGATTCCGGAAGCAGGGGAGTGGCACCTGTGGGTACGCAGCCGGGATTTTGCCACCAACCAGGGAACCCGCTTCTTCTCCCTGGTGGTCGATGGTGTACCTGTGGAGAAACTTTTCGGCCGCCATGGTAAGGATAGTTGGGCTTGGGAATACGGCGGCAGTTTCTTCCTAGCACCGGGGAATACCCTGGTCCGGCTCCAGGATACCTCGGCCTATTATGCCCGCATCGATAGTTTGATCCTGACCACCGATCCCCATTTCGTTCCGCCTAACGATCCCAATTCTCCCTTGGCCAAAACCTACAAGCAGGAACCGGTGCCTGCTTTCCTGGCGGAAGAGGCCTCCTCGCCGGCGGCTTTGATCACAGGGCCAGTGCAGTCAGAAGAGCTTTATACCCTGGCGAATCCCTATGTAAGACTAGAGTTTAAGAGATTTTCCGATACCACCCGACAGTGGATCCATCCGGAGCTTTGGATCAATTCGTCAGGTGTTTGGCTCAATGCAAACCTCGATCCCTTACAACAAGCCTACCTGGTCCTTTACTCCGCCCAAGGCAACCTCAGCCGAGCCTCGGACTATTTCCCCGGCTGGAACGTGGTCAGTGAGATAAACCTGGGAGACACAGCCACCCAAACCCAGACCTGGACCCAGGATCCCTTTGCCGCGGGTATTCGCCACTGGGTCTTTTGTGATGAACTGGAAGTATTGGATGCCCAGACCGTGAGGCTCCGGGGCCGGGGGACAGATTTTGTCTTCGAAGCCGATTGGCAATTGGAAGAAAACAACCGGTATCCAACAGTGACCCTGCGCCTTTACCCCGAAAAGGCAGGCTATTACAGCATGGCCTTCGTGGGCTTTTTCCAATCTGCCTTAGAAGACATCGATTTCCTCCTTTTGCCCTATCTGTGGCACAGCAAGCGCCTGCCCCAAGGGCCACGGCTGAATATCGAGGCTTACGCGCCCACACCCGTGGCCTTGGTACAGCGGACCCAAGAAGACCACACCCTGACCTATGGTCTAGCTCCCGCAAGGCAAGAACTTTATTTTCGCTGGCCCCGCTTTGAGAATTCCCGTTTTGGCCTCACCATCCAGGGACCCGAAGGAGGTGTGCAGCCGGGCCTATTTGCACCCATCCTAGGCTCCGAGGCCTCCTGGATGGAAGCGGGGGAAAGCTTCCAGTTTTCCCTGCGGGTTCTGGTGGAGGAGGAAACCTGGTTTGCCACCTTCCGCACTTTAGTAACAGAAGAGTACGGGGTGGAGGATTACCGCACTAACTGGCGGTATAGCCTCAACGATGCGGTGTTCAACATGATCGAGCTGTTGATGGATGATTGCTTCGGCGGCTGGAACACCCAAGGGAAGGGGCCGCTAAACATTGAGATCAAAAGTACCGTGACCCATGCCTCCCCGGCCACACTGGTATCTTTGTACCGGTTGACCGGCAGCGAGGAACTGTTTGAAAGAAGGGCCCTGCCCACCATTGAGTTTATGCTTTCCCGGAAGATCCCCCACTTCACCTACCAGCTGGAGGATGCTGATTCGGACCTTTACACCACCCTGGGCGGACCTAACACCTGGTATGGAGCCTCCACCTACTATGCCCTGTGGGAGCTGACCGACCGCCTGACACCAGCCCTCTACAAGTACATGTGGATCCGGGACGGACTGGTCCGCACCTACAGTAGCGAGTATGCGGTACCCCACTTCGGCGAAGAGTTGGCCGGGTACCTGGCCACCGGGGATCCGACCTTGCTGGAGACCACCCTTAATTCCGCCAGGACCTATTTCCAACGGCGCATGCTAGCTCCCCAAAGGGAGGATCTGGGACTAGAACCCTTCTTCAACCACATGTTCATCCCCAATTGGGCCAACTTCATTGACCTGTACAGCCTGCATCCTGAAGACTTTATCCTGGAGGGGGCCAAGGAGGGAGCCCACTGGCAACTGACGGGCATTTGGACCCAACCGCCGGTGATCGATGGCTCGGTGCAGATCTCCCTGGAAGAGGTGTTGAAATACGGGGTGCGGACCACCTGGTGGTATGGCGATGAACGGTTCCGCCTGGGATTCCCCCTGGAGGCGGACAAGATCCTCATCGAAGAAGTGCCCGCGTGGGTAGTCTCGCCGGTGGGCCTGGGCTTTGAACAACCCATCACCCATATGTCCTCGGGCGGCAGTCTAGTCCTGATGTCCAACTGGGCCGCGGATCTGGTGCGGCTGACGGAGCTGACCGGTGATGAGATCTACCGGACCTTCGCCCGCAATGCGGTCCTTGGCCGCTTTGCCAATTACCCCGGCTACTATGTAAATCACTTTTCGACCATCTATATGCAGCCGGACTTCCCCTATGTGGGACCGGATACCACGTCGATCTACTATCACCACATCATCCCCCAGTTGGCCTACACCATCGATTTTCTCCTGGCCGAGGCCCAGTATCGCAGTCAAGGGGAAATCCGTTTTCCCTGGGTGCGGCAACAGGGATACGTCTGGTTCAGTGATCGTCTCTATGGCCATGCGCCGGGGCAATTCTTCCACTATGACCGGGTGTGGCCCTGGATCAACCGGGAGGTGTTGCACCTGGACAACCCGGCCATCAATTACATCACCGGGCATAACGAAGAGGCCTTCTTCGTCTACCTGATGAACGAGTCCCCCGGGGACGAAAGGGTCACGGTCCGGTGGAATGAAAACCTCCTCGGTCTGGACACCGCTGAGGTGGAGGTTAGTGTCTATCGACAGGGGGAGTGGGAGCGTAGGACAGTGTCTGGTCACAGTATGGACCTTGTCGTCCCCGGGAAGGGGGAAGTGGCCCTGGTGGTCCATGGCACCCAGATCCAAGTGGCCACCCACCACATCAATGACATCCCGGTGAAAGGCGAGGACGCCTACCTGATGTACCCCACCTATGACTTCGTGTCCAAGGACATTTACGGGGCGGTGATCCAAACCGACACCACCCATTACTACGCGTACATCTACACCAACTCCCTGGCGGGGATGGTGGAGACAATACGACTACACTACTATACCCTAAACGAAGACCACAAACAGGTGATCGAGAAGAAGGAGTTTCCCTTTGAGTTTACCGTGAAGGTCACCGACAGTGAAGATTTCTGGTTCCAATTGGAGTTTGTGGACAAATTCGGGCGCACTAGGACCAGTCCCTGGCTCCATCTCAAGGGGACATTACAGCCGCAATGAAACAGGATGGTCTGCTATGAAACAAGCAGCGTTCCCTTGGGGGAGGGAATGCCGAGAGCATATATCCCTCCCTTAGGAGGGCAAAGACAAACCGAAAGCCCCTTTAACAGGAATTGGCGGTTCAACCACGAATAAGAGATTAGCAGGCGATATATGGAACATATGGAACGGATGTGATGGAAAAGATGGTTACAGTACGGGACATAGCAAGGGTAAGTGGAGTCTCTCCGGCCACCGTATCCCGAACCCTCAGTGGCAAGGGCAATGTCAACGCGGAAACCAGGCGCAAAGTGATCTTCGCCGCCAGGCAACTGGGTTACTCTAAGCCCATTCCGGAATTGCCCGGTGACGGGGACACCTGGCAGAGGCATGTGGCGGTAGTCTTCCCCCGGGATCGTTCGTTTTACCAGAACAAAAGCTCGGGGCTAGAGGTGGGCTGGTGCTTCGATGAGGACGTCTTCGATGGCATCGAGCAGATCGCCCGCCAGACCGACTATGAGCTGCAGTTAATCATCTGCACCTATGATGATGAGAGCAGTCAGCTGCCCAGTAGCCTCTACACCGACAACCTCTGCGGGTACATCGTGGTGGGGGGAGTCATGCCCGACCACGTGATGAAGGTGCTTATGGCCCGCAATTTGCCCATCGTCACCGTGGGCATTGCCTATTCCCCGGATATCGATGCGGTGGTGGCCGACAATCTCCGGGGGATGAAGGAGGTCATTGGGCACATGTTCGAGGCGGGCGCAAGGCGCATCGGCCTTTTGAACGGCCCCAAAAACTCTGAGACCAGCAAGGATAAGCTCGCAGGATACTACCTGGCCCACGGGGAGCAGGAAGTAGGCATCGCGGAGGAACTGGTGAAGCACGGCGATTTCTCCTTCCAGAGTGGCTATACCCTCGCCCTGGAATTGCTGGAAGAGGGGGTAGACGGCATCGCCTGTGCCTACGATGCCATGGCCCTGGGGGCCTTACAGGCCATCATGGAAAAGGGTTTACAAGTACCCAGGGACATCCTCCTGGCCGGCTATGGCAATGAGATTAGCAACATATCCCTAAGTCCCACCATTACCACGGTGGCAGTACCCAAGCAGGTCATGGGCAAGGTGGCCTTTGAACGCTTGATCCAACAGGTGACCCAGGGGCCCTGCACCCCGGTGCGGATCACCCTGCCCACGGAAATGGTGCCAAGACAATCCACCGAGCGGGCCCAGGCCAGAAAGTGCGGGTGAGGGAAGGACCCGGGTCTTCTTTATCTGGAAATAGAAGGCCTCCCGCCGGTACCTAAACAACGGGGTCCCATGGAGCAAGGGACCCACAGGTACAAAGCACACTGATTTACCGAGTTTGAAGGAGGACTAACCCATGAATAGAATCATCAAACTGTGGCTACCAATCCTAATGCTTTTACTCATCACCACCGTCTCTGCACAAGAACCCTATTATGTTCTCGACTTTGCCGAAGAACCCCTGGGTCCTTGGACAGAACTGGACGGGGTTAGGGGCTTCCAACATGAAGGCTCCCAACCGGTGGTGGTGGAGGCTCCTAGCCGGAGCGGACGCAGCATCAAGCTGATGGGGCCCAACGAATTGAGTATGATCGGCGATTGCTTCTACTACATCCTACCGGAACCGGTAACCGACAAGCTCACCATCGAGGCTTCCGTTTACTTGGAGTCCAACGTAGATCGGAGCCTGATCATTTTTGCCTCACCCCTGGAAGGTTCCCCCTACGGTGACGGCCCTAGCCTTTACTTCCACAACGAAGGCAGCCTGCGCTACTATGACACGGCCTTTCGGATCCTAGATGTTAAGTATCCCGCCCGGCAGTGGATCGATGTAAAACTGGAGCTAAACATCCCGGAGCAGTACTACGACATCTACATTGACAACTTCGACTTCCCCGTGGCCCGGGCTCCCTTCCGAAATCCCGCCTGTACGGAGATTCAGATCGTGGGGTTCACCGTCTACACCCACATGGTCCAACCGAAACCGGTCTACGTGGACACCTTAATCGTCTACTAGAGCAGCTTTTCCGAAGTGCGCAGGAAAGTAGCGTTCCTTGGGGAAAAGGGAGGCCTAAGGTTTAATGCAGAACATGAAGATCCTTTTGCTCGGCCTGCTTGTGGTTTTGTTAGTAGTTTCCGTTAGCCCAGGAATAGGGGCCACCGTGCAGGACGAGTTGACGATTACATCCGTCATCTATCTAAAAAGTGAACAGCTGAAGGCCAACACCGCCATCTTGCTGGGCGGTGTAGCAGCTGACAACCAGCAACGCTTGACCTTCACCGCCACCGCGGTGCAATCCACCTGGTTTGGCACCGCTTGGCGGCTTAGCCTAGATTACCACTCCCCGGAGGAAGACCTCTCCTTAACCCTTTTGGAAAGGACCCGGCTCCTCCGGCAGGGAAGGGAATACGAAGCGGTACTGTCCTTTGATCAGAACACCGGGGAATGTGCGGTACGCTTAGTGGACCTCACCGCAGGGGAGGAGATCTTTCAAGGCTTTGCCTTCGTGCCTTGGGTAGGGAAGGCCTTTCTGCCCTTGGCCGCTGCCGAAGACGATCTACCAATCGAGGTCCGACAATGGGAAGTCTTTGCAGGCTACAAACGGTTAGGAAAACCTGTTTTACTTGAGAACGTGTACTTCCAGATCCACGGCACCGATGCCACCAGTTTCCGGCTCTACAGCACCGAAGAAGCCTGGGCCGAGGTCATCAGGACCAGTGGCCCGTTGCCTGGGGTTCTGCGGGGAGTGGTACGGACACCGGGGCCCTGGGAGGGAAGGGAGCTGTTTTCCCATGCCGCGGCTGAGGCGGAGTTTTCCACCCAGTTGACCACCTCGTTGGTCCCCGGCAGATATGAAGTAGCCCTGGAGTATTGTCTGGAGGATTACGTCCAAGAGGTGGCCCGGACCACCGTAGATGTGATTCCACCTCACGTCGAACCTAGGATCTTCATCCCTCTAATCCTAGGCGAACAAAGGAAGCCCGTCCCGGGCGAGGTGGCCATCACCTCCGATGTGGATCTACAGGATCTTCGCCTCAGACTGACCGGCATCCAGGACCAAAGGACAATCACTTTACTCGATGAAAGGATCGCGTTAACAGCCAATATGGAAACGCGCCTGTCCTTCACCTGTGAACCGCTGGTGCGCAGTCTGGAATTGAGCATCTGGAGTGAGAAAGAACAAATGGAACCTATCAACACTTCCATCGATTGGCCCTTTTTGGCCCCTAATGTTGAACCAACACAACAAAAACTCACAGACTTTGGGTTAAAGGCCCTTGGACCCTGGCAGGAACTCATCGGTTCCCTCTTCGTCCCGGAGTTTACGGTCCTTTATCGGAGCAGTAATCCGGGGTTGCGGTTCCGAGCCTTAGACCACCTCAGCTACAGCGTTCCCACCTGGGTGGCCCCCGGCGGGACCGTGGGAGATGTGGCCGGATTCTTGCCCCATGAATTCGAACAGGAAAAAGTGGATATGAGCGGTCAGACCCGCAACCTCTTCGTAGCTGCGGAAAGCTCCGCCAAAATCCTAGCCAGCAAGGCCCACTGGAAGGACGGGGTACTAGCTTTGGAATTTGCCCCTAACCCCGCCTTCGACTTTTCCGCGGAAGTAATCCCTCTGGATGGGCCCTACGAAGTGGCCCTGGTTTTCCAGTTTACTCCGAAACAGTCCGGCTGGTACTCCATCGGGTATACCGGAGCTCCGAAAGCCCGGCTTGCCGATGTGGACAGCCTATGGCAACCTTTGGTGTGGCAGGAACTACGGTTCCCCGATGATTCCTATCTGACCACGGAGTTCAACTGTCCACTGCCCACCACCTTCGTGACCATCAAGGACGTAACCATCGGGGTGATGGCTGATCCAGAGGAGATGCCTTTCCGGCTGCCCACCGCCACCAATTCCCGGTTTGGCGTAGCCCTGCGTAATCCCGAAGGACTCGTGCAATCCATGCTCTTTGCCCCGGTACTGGGGGGACCCGAATCCTACATGCAAGCCGGACAGACCTACACCTTCCGGCTAAGGCTGTTTGCCTATCCGGGGGATTGGCTTGCGGCCTACGAATACGTAGCCCGCAATGCCTTTGCCTTCGCGGATTACCGGATCAATGTGGGCGGTTCCCTCAACGATACCCTGGAAAACATGATTACCTACGCCCTCGATGATCATTACAGCGGCTGGGATGCAGAACACCGGGGTAGTTCCTACAAAACCGACGTCCCCGGTTCGGTGAAAAACATCTCCGCCTTGCATCCCTTAAGCATGGCCTTCGTTACCGACCGGGAGGAGATCTACCACCGCCGGGCCCTGCCCATCATGGAGTTTTTCTTTTCCCGACAGAAGTCGCTGTTCGCGCTAGAGGAGGGAGTCACCGGCCAAGGGGCTACCCATGTGCTGGCTGGACCGGCCTACGCCCTTTCGGAGCTGGTCGCCCTGTACCACTTCTCCCAAGGCCGAAGTCCCATCTTCAGCCATTTCGCCGAGGAAATGTACAACGCTCCTTATGGCAAGAACGCCAACGGTATGCAGCTGGGCAAGTCCTGGGAAAATTCCCTGGCCATGTACCGGCTCACCGGGGACCCGGCCTACCTGGAAGCAGCCATCGAGGGTGCCAACCGGTACATTGCCGACCGCATCGATCGGCCCCAGCGCACCTTCGGCGGCAGCCCCTTCTTCTGGAATAGCTATTCGCCGGAGTTCTTCTTCCTACTAGAGCTTTACGAAGAAACCAAGGACCCCAAGCATCTGGAAGCGGCAGTACGGGCAGCACGACTGTTTAGCACCTTCATCTGGATGGCCCCCCGGATCCCTGATACTGAGATCCTAGTCAATCCCGGCGGGAAAGCATCCAAGTACTGGTATGCCCGGGGACCGGAACCCATGGACGCTCCGGAAGAAATGGTCCCCGCCTGGCGTCTATCGGAGATCGGCCTTACCGCCGAATCCTCCGGCACCGCCCATGGTCATCGGGCCATCTTCATGGCCAACCACGCCGCCTATTTCCTCCGCCTGGCCCACTACGGTGACGATCCCTTCTTAAGGGACATTGGCCGGGCAGCCATTGTGGGCCGGTACCTAAACTTCCCGGGGTATCACATGAATACCGAGCGGACCACGGTCTATGAGAAGGTGGACTATCCCTATCATGAGCATGAAGAACTGACCTACAACACCTTCCACTACAACCATATCTGGCCGCACATCAGCTTGCTGTTCGACTTCATGGTGAGCGACGTTTTTGACCGTAGCCGCGGACAGATCAGCTTCCCCTCGGAATTTGCCGAAGGGTACGGCTATGTCCGCAGCAAAGTCTATGGTAGCAAACCCGGCAGCTTCTATGGCCATGAAAACGTCTGGTTGTATATGCCCTTGGGGCTTTTGCACGTCGATCATATCCAAGTGAACTACATTGCCGCCCGGGATGAGGATACGTTGTATGTGGCCCTCACCAACAGCAGCAACGAGCCGGTTACCACCACGGTAACCGTCAACCAAGAGGTGCTGCCCCTTCAGGCCGGAACTGCGTATCCCGTGGACCTGTGGGTGGACAACCAACGACAACCTTCCCTGACGATGGAAGAGGGCAGAGTCACCGTCACCCTCAGTCCCAAGGGGATTACCGCCTTGGCCATTCGGGGAGTAAAGATCGAGACCCAGTTCCAAAGCAAGCTACTAGATTCGGCTACCCCCAGTCTTTCGGAGGAGAGCTTCACGGAAACAAAGACCCCCTATGGGCTCATCCGGGGCATGCTACTCCGCTTCGGCCGCGACCTTACCACCGCGTACATCTACACCGAAGCCCAGCAGACGGCCCTGAAAGAGGTCACCTTGGAATACCGGATAGGAGAAGAGCCGGGGGAAATCGAAGATTTCAGCTTCCCCTTTGAATTCACCGTACCCGTACCCGAGGACACACCCTTCCAGTTCCGGCTAAAGGGAATACGGCCCAACGGTGAACTGGTGGAATTCCCCTGGATGACCTTAGTACCGTAAGCAAAAGGGTCAGCCCCAAAGGCTGGCCCTTCACTTTTCCCTCCCTGGTCTGATCATCGACCCTGGGCAGATCCCAAGGGAAGAGGCTGCCTCCGCTTCCGCCAAGCCTTCACCCCTTGAAAACCACCGCTTGTTCTAATTTCCCTGGTCTGATCATATACTCCAATAGCATGGTCAGAAATGGGGAATTCTCTATGGGCAATCCACACACTCTCCGGGGCATAATCGTCCCCATGGTCACCCCCTTAACCCCCAGCTACCAGGTGGATATCGAGTCCACCCAAAGGCTAGTGGAGTATCTGCTGGGGCAAGGTGCGCATGGACTTTTTGTGGGCGGAACCATGGGGGAGGGGCCCGCCTTGCGCTTAGAGCAAAAAGAAGTCCTCGTCCATACAGTGGTGACACAGGTAAGGAATCGGTGCCCGGTGATCCCAGTGATTGCCGGACACAGTAACCAGGAGATCATCAAAGGGGCAATCAGATTGGCCCAAACCGGTGCCGGTCTTTTGGGGATCATGCAACCCTATTTCTTTCCCCGCCGGGATCCGGACTACCTTCTTAACCTGATGGGAGAACTATCTACCACCCTATCCATGGATCTGTTGTTTTATCACAATCCCGTCCTCACCAATTACCCCCTGGAAGGGGACACCATGCGAAGGATCCTGGAGCAAGACCAGGTACACGCCCTAAAGGATAGCTCCGGCAGGGCAAGCCTATTTCACCACCTAGTGGAGCTAGGCAAAACCTACGGAGTAGAAGTCTTCCAGGGAGATGAGTCCCAGATTGCCGGGGGACTTTTCTACGGGGCAGCCGGTGCCATCGCCGGCATCTCCACCGTCTTTCCAAAGATACCGCTTAAGATCTATCAGGCTTCCCTCAAAGAAGACTACATCGCGGCCCTAAGGCTACAGGAACGGTTGAATCGGCTTCTTCGCCAGCTTTACGGAGAAAAGAACAAGCACTGGTTAACGGCCACCAAATACGCCCTGCAACGCCTTGGTGTCATTTCCTCGGACATCAGCTTGACCTACCCACAACTGGGTCCTAGGGGAAAATACGCGGTGGATCGGCTGCTAGCCGAAGGGATCCCCGCTGAATATCTTCCGGGAGGTGACCGACCATGATGGGCTGTTTTCCAGCCAATGTTGTGGGTTTGGTAGCAGGTTTCATCCTTCTGCTGTTCTTAGGGCAGATTTGCAAAAGAGGTGCCGAGGCGAAGGTTGCGCCTAAAAGAGACTTCCTCACCCTGTACAACGTGGACTTCTTCGATTATGTCTACGAAACAGCACCCCGGATGTACACTGCCGAGGACATCTATGCCAATCTCGAAAGGGCTAGGAAAGAGGGAGTGGATGTGGTGCTTTGGCGCCTGTCCGCGGTGGGCAAGGAAACCTATCCCAGCAAGGTCCGCACCCCCCTGTATGAAGTAGACGAAGGGGAGTTTGTGGGTACCGGCTACAGGACCCGGGCCAACCTCATGGGAGCGGTGCTCCGCTCCTACGATCCCTTGGCAGTGGCCACCCAGTGTGCAAGGGAGCTGGGCCTAGGGATCTATGCCTGGATCACCATCTGGGACGACTACTTCCCTGGCCTGCAAAGTGACTTTAGCCGACGATACCCCCACTTTCAGTGGAAAGACCCCACTGGAACAAAGTATTGGTGGGGGTCCTCTCCTACAGCCATCGGGAGGTGAGAGAACATCGCCTGGCCCAGATCAGGGAGGTGGCGGAGTACGACCTCGATGGCATCCTCCTTTGCCCCCGGACCCACTCCCACCAAGGGATGCACAAGGCACAGATTCCCCACCTCGATCAGGGACCCTTTGGTGCTGCCCCCTACGGTTTCAACGAGCCCATCGTCGCTCGCTACCAAAGGCTTTACGGAATAGACATCAGACGGGAACCCTTTGCGGTGGAACGGTGGGATCGGGTCAAGGGAGAATTCCTCACCTTGTTTTTCAAGGAAGCGAAGGCCATCCTGCAAAGGAAGGGACAACAGTTAATTATCGGGGTACCCTTTGGAAACCGCATTCCCACCACGCCTCTTACCATCCATTTGGACCTGGAAAGCTGGGCCAGGAAAGGCATCGCAGACGGCCTTATCCTCGGATCCGGTTACGATCTTTATGACCTGGGCTGGGAACCAGTGGCCCAGCACCTGAACCAGGTCAGGGCTGCAACGGCCCAAGGCATACCGGTATACGCCTGGGTGCGGCTGTGGGACTGGAGTAATCGGTTTCCTGGGGATACAAAGCCACCCGCAGCGGTGGCAAGGATCGCCCGCAAAGTCCAGGAACTGGGTTTTGACGGCGCCGCCTGGCACGAGGCCTGGAATATCTCCACCCATGGGCTGTGGCAGGCCATCCAGGGGTTCGATCAAAACAAGTAACTAAACAGGGACCTACCTCCCAAGACAGGAGGTGAACAACTCCCCCGGAAGTCTGGAAAGTAGATGCGCACAAGTTAGATTTGTTGTAGCAAGGAAGTGGAGAAAGGGAAATACTCGCTTGTTTGTGGAAAGGGACAGGGAAATGACAAAGGGATGGTTTCGCTGTATTGGTGTTGTCATCCTTTTCATTGTGCTGCTATCCGGTGCAGCGTCAGCCGCGGATTTAGTGGTCCTCTTTCAGGGTCAAGCGAAGGACCAGTTTGTCATGGAGGAAATCCTCGCCCAATATGAGGCGGAGTATGGGGCTGAGGTGGACCTCATCTTTACAGGCACATCTTGGAATGCGCTTTATGAACGTTTCCTGATCCTCAGTCTTTCAGGAGTACCCATCGATGTGGTGAAGCTAGATAAGGATTGGAAAGTCAATGGCGACGAGGAACTGCTCCTAGATTTGCGCAAGTTGGCGGCAGAATACGAGGTGGAGTTAGACTTCAACGCCTATTACCCCCAGACCCTGGAGTTTTTCAGCCTCGGGGATGCCGTCTATGGTCTGCCCATCGGTGTCTTCCCGGTGGTCCTGTACTACAACGAGCAGCTTTTCGCCTACAATGCCGTCGTCCCCCCGGCCACCGACTGGGAATCGGAACGTTGGGATTGGGATGAATTTGTGGCAGCCGCCGTCAAGCTTACCGCGGACCTAAACGGCGATGGCCGCACGGATCAATGGGGCTTGGGCTACTGGGCCTGGCAATCGGGTGCTAGCATGTGGGGCAAGGGCTGGTTAGGACCCAATCTAGAGCTGAATTTCCTGGAACCGGAATCCATCGCGGGTATGAAACGGGCTTTAGAGTTGATGCTAGACTACGGTGCCCAGGCCAACCAGGCTATCATCCACGGCTTGGGTGCCGGCTGGGATGGGTTTGGCTCCGATCGACTGGGCATGAATAGCGTCGGTGCTTACCTCATTCCACAGTACGCCGCCAATGTGATCTTCGATTGGAATATTGGGGTACATCCCAAAGGTACCAATCCCCGGACCACCAGTATGTCGGTGGACGCGGTGGGAATTGGTGCCACCACCCAAAACCCCGCCCAAGCCTTGCATCTGCTGCAGTACCTGGCCTACAACACCGATTCGGCCACCGCGGTCTTTGCCGGTCTGGAGTTTGTGCCACCCCTCAAGGAGTTAGGGCCCGTCTGGAGCAACCACCAGTCTTTCGTGTATCCTTCCCTGCACGTGTCCACCATCCTGCAGGCGGTGAACTACGTAGAACTAGACCACCGGTACCTCCATCCCAAAGCCGCAGAATTGGTGGCGGTGGAGTTCCCCCGGGAGTTGATCGAAGCGGGGCGTCTGCCCCTGGAACTGGCTCTGGAGGAATACGCCCGTCAATTGCGCCGGGTACTGGATAGGGAGTGATGAATATGACAAATCTTAAAGTGCTTGCCTTCTTCTTATTGTTCCCGTTGTTCACCCAACTGGCCTTCGCCGCGGAGAACAGGGAATTCTTCGGAGTCTGCGACGGTTCCTTCAACAAGTGGGTAGGAGGTGGCTACTACGAACTGGGCTGGCAGCTTTATACCGCCGATGTAAAGGAGATGGCCCGCGCCGGAGTCCAATGGCTGCGCCTCGGGTTTTCACCCCAATCCAATCTGGCGGATCTGGACCGCCAGTTGGACATCCTAGAAGCCTGGGGCATCAAAGCCCTTGGTGTCCTCAATGTGGGAAACAGCTTGCCCGAAGATCTTGACGCCTACCAGGATTGGGTCCGGGAAATCGTCCTCAAATACCCCCAAATCGCCGTTTGGGAGATCCAAAACGAACCTAATCTGGGCAAGTTCTGGGGTGGCACCGTAGCAGATTATGTCACCCTCCTAAAGGCAGCTTACACTGCCATCAAGGCGGTGGACCCGGAGGATCTGGTCATGCTGGGGGGCGTGTCGGAATCCAACGCGGAACCCTATGTGGTCCAGTTGATGGAGCTGGAAGCCTGGCGGTGGTGCGACCTTTTCGGATACCATCCTTACGGAGCGGATCCCGCCCGGGCCGAAGCAAGGCTGCGTAGCGTTCAGCGGCTCATGGCTCCCACCCCCTTCGCAGACAAACCCATCTGGATCACCGAGATCGGTTTCCATACAGCCCAGCACTGGCAAGGATTGCCGGGAAAGGTGCCCGACGAAGAGACAAAGGCTCGCTATCTTGTGGACATCTACCAAAGGCTCGCCAATAACCCCGGGGTAGAGGGTCCCGTCTTCTGGTACTGCTTCCAAGAACCGGGTAACACCATGGGATTTGGCCTTTTAAACCGCGAACTGGAGGTGGTGGAGGGTAAGGTGGAACAACGGGTAGTCTACTCCGCAGCCTATGAAGCGTATAAGGCCCTTGCGGAAGAGTGGTCGGGAAAGTAACTGGCCTAAACCAATTCGGAAAGGAGAAAGGGAACCATGACCAAGAAGCTGTTTTATCCTTTGGCGTGTCTTTTCCTCTTAGGCGTCTTGTCCAGCATAGTTGTCGCCTCCGACCAGCCCCACATTGTGGCCTGGGATTTCAACGACGGTGTCCAGCGGTGGTGGGGCAGGGGCAGCACCGCAGTAAGTCACAACACCTTCAGCATCTTCGCCTCCGAAGGGGAAGGATCCTTAAGGATCTCCCTCTTTGATTTCCACGCCCCCTCCGGTTGGAGTCACCCGGTCAACCTCACCATCGGTGAAGCAGATCGGGAACGGCTGTCAGGGTACGACTGGATCTCCTTCGATCTTTATATCCCCGCAGGGGCAGCCCTGAAGGGAGTCCGTTTCCGGTATTGGTCCTTCAAACTGGGCACCGCGGTCGACATTACAGAGATCTGGTCAGTCTGGCCGGAACACTCCGGATGGGTGAACCTGTCAGGCCCCTTTAACGTGGAGGACTGGGCTGATGTGCAAACCCTGATCTTCGACCTCCTTACCCCCGAGGGAATCAGTATCGATGACGACATCTACCTAGATAACGTCTGTCTTTACCGTAACAAGTAACCAGACACTTTAGTTCCAATCTGGTCCCAGGTGGACACAGACCACCTGGGACCGGTAAAACTGTGGGTTCACGCGTTCCGAACACAAAAAACACCGCTTTTCTTCGAAACACCACAGAATAGAGCTTTGGGATGGTGCAAACATGCTAAAAAGACAAGCAAAGCAAAGCCTGTACCAAGCAGTGGCCGACGAGATTAAAAGACACATCATCACCCAGGGATTAGGGCCCGGGGATCCTTTGCCCACTGAGCGGGAACTGTGCGAACAGATGGGGGTAAGCCGCTCCTCGGTCCGGGAAGCCATCCGAATCCTGGAATACCTAGGAGTGGTAACGGTAAAACCCAAGGAGGGTATCACCGTCAGTACACCAAGACTAAAACCCTTCTTAGATCATCTCCAGTACATGTCAGAGATCGGGGAGTACAGCTTTCAGGACCTGTGGGAACTGCGCCGGTACTACGAACAAATCTGTCTGGAGCTAGCCTGTCGACGGGCCACGGAACAGGACTTTGGAGCTATGGAAGAAGCCATCGCGACCATGGAAAAAGCCATCACCGAGGGCAAGTCACCCGCGGAGTCCGACTTCCGGTTTCACAAGGTGTTGGCCCGATCCACCGGCAACCCCCTGCTCGCCAGCCTCTTAGAGCTTTTTAGCAGGTTCTTCATGGAAGAATTTCTCATGTCCAGTTTTCTCCACCTAGACAACACCACCGCCTTCGACACGGTAAACGAATACAGAAAAATCCTGGAAGCCCTGCGTCGAAAGGATCTACAAAGGGCCAACGGGGTTTTGGAAGAACACCTCAGCCGGATCAAGCATAAATACCTGGCGTGGACCACCC
The DNA here is from genome assembly GCA_012839765.1 of Bacillota bacterium. NCBI lineage: Bacteria > Bacillati > Bacillota > Bacillota bacterium. The sequence goes on along the minus strand of DUMW01000066.1, from coordinate 1,508 downwards.
TGCAACAGGTGGGTCTCCAGTACGTGAAACAGGAGGGAGGCTAGGGCCGCAGCTTGGCCCCACACCGTCGGTGTACAGGATTCCCCACCCGCGTGCAAAACCACTTTTTATCCGCGGGTCAGTTGTGTTACCATAGGCCTTAGGAAAGGGGAATCGACCATGGACCTGACAAGCCAAGTGAAAGCGGAACTAGCAAAGTACACCAACCCTGAAAGAGCCAAGCATTCCATACGCTATTTCCAAGCCCAGCCCGGCGGTTACGGGGAAGGGGACCAGTTCCTCGGGATCTCGGTTCCAGACCAACAGAAAGTGGCTCGGAAATACTATCGGAAAATCTCCCTGGCCGAGGCGGAAGAGCTTCTACAAAGCCCCATCCACGAACATCGCCTTACCGCCCTCACCATATTGAACTACAAGTTCGAAAAGGCAACTCCCGTGGAACAGGAAGAAATCGTTCAGCTTTACCTGCGGAACATTCCCTATGTCAACAACTGGGACTTGGTGGACACCTCTGCATACAAAATCCTAGGGGCGTACCTTTATCCCCGCCAGGACCGAAGCCTTCTGTACGAGCTGGCCCGGTCCGAAAACATGTGGGCCCAACGGATCGCCATAATCGCCACTTTCTATTTCATTAGGCAAAACCACTTCCACGACGCCTTACAGATCTCCACTATGCTACTAGACCATCCCCATGATCTCATCCACAAGGCGGTGGGGTGGATGCTAAGGGAAATAGGCAAACGGGATTTCCAGACCGAATTTGATTTCCTCAAAACCCACTACAAAAGAATGCCCCGGGTAATGCTAAACTACGCCATCGAACGATTCGACCCAGAACTCAAAGGACAGTTTCGAAAACAACTGATTTAGTCCGCTGCGGTTTTGACACCGGGCATTTGGAATTCAACCCTTTTTCGTTGGTACTAAAGAAGCCTTCTCGGGCAACAGGAGAACTAGTACATGCAGCGATGGTATATCAGACAATTGCAATCTCACCCGGGGTTTTGTTAATTGCTCACTCGACAGGACACGATTGCAACCTGTGGCCAAAGAAGCTGGAGGCACGAAAGGCCTTGCTTGAAAGGCTTGCGGGAGACAGGAAGCGGAACTAAGAGACACCCCAATTTTAGGTGTCAATCCCTTATACCCAGGGCTTTTCGTTGCAACTGTACCACTCTGAAACCACGTTTGAATGCCCCAAAATGCGAACCTCCGAGGATCCGTTTCTCTCAAGAAACTAAAGGCAAAACAACGCCTCCAAGCTAGAAATCCCAACGGCTGCAAACCTCTCAAGAATTTCATGGGAGCTTCAGGTCCGGACCGTTTCTATCCGGTATTTCGCACCCTCTTAGCAACCAGCCGAGCAGTTTCTGATTAGGGAACAGATCAGCTAACCCAGTCGATCTGAATTAAGGGAATAGTGCTAAGAATTATGTAAATAAGTTGTGAAGAAGGTGATGTATTCGGGTATGTCGAACCAGTTGTTAGGTTAACCCAGCGTTGGT
>DUMW01000065.1 GCA_012839765.1 Bacillota bacterium | reverse complement strand
CCTGGAGAAAAGTCATCTAGGGTCTCCTGCAGCCGGCGTTTCCATGGCCTAAAGAAACATATTTCCGTCTTCCCCGACTTGACAAGGATCCCCAAAGCTATCATCCGCGCCTTCTTTCCAAAACCTCTCATGCAAAGGCACAAGCAAGCTCGGATAGACTCATCCCGGGCCGTCGTTTGGGGCATTCTCCTTGGGAGCCTAGTATCTCCCTGTTCAGAAATGGGGACAGAAAGACTCTCCACATAGTCCGACCGGCATCGGAAGGCCTCCGCACCATCTCGTCCAAGGTAGCCCCCGTAGATTCGGTAACCGCGTTTTGGGGTGTCCCCAGGACAAGGGCTAAGCCAGCTCCTCATCTAGCTGGGTCTAGGCGCAGACCTCATAGCTCTCTCCGGTCCAGGATGTTTCATCTCCATTGGTATAATAATCGGAGTCGAAGAAATGGTGGGTACACCCTTGGTCCCGCCAGAACTGAAACCCCTGGCGGCACTCAGGCAGAAAATGAATAAGTGGGTGTCGCCATTTCCCGGGCGCCTGATCCCAGGAAATGGCTCACCACTCCAAAGGCGGTTTCGCCCATTACTCCTGTCATCTTAAAGATATTCTTCACCGGCCTTAATCCGCAGGGCAGTACCGCGTCGTTTTGCGGGGATGATCTCCGGAAGAGTTTCTCCTGCTTCCGCCATCCTGTTGAGCAACCGCTCCCTCATCACCTCCGCCACCCTCCGATGGGCCTCCGAATCAATCAGATTCCGCAGCTCGTAGGGATCCGCTTGTAGGTCATATAGACAATACTCTACGTAGGTATCGGCGTGGGCATCGTTCCAGGGCTCCTTATCCGGGGCAGCCACGCAATACTTCCAGCGTTTCGTCCGCACGGCCCGGGCCACCATGGATTCACTGATCTGCACATAGACCTCCTCCGGCCAGTGGCTACATTGCCTGTTGACCAGCCGGTAAACAGACCGTCCTTGCATGCAATCGGGGATGTCAAGGCCGGCAGCATCAAGGAGGGTACAGGTCAAATCCACGGTACTCACCAGCTCCTGCACCCGGCCACCACCGAAGAAGCCTGGACCGCTGAGTACGGTGGGGACCCGGAGGGAACTGTCGTGGGGTGAACGCTTGTACTCGCTGTTGCGTGTTTTGAAATGACACCCATGATCCGAGGTGAAAAGGATGATGGTATTGTCGATGAGGTCAAGGCTCTTTAAGGCATCGAGGATCCGACCCAGGGCCTCATCAAGGCGTTTCACCATACCGTAATAGCCGGCGATATGCTGATGGGTAGAGCCCCCCAAGGCGGCAAGGTCAGGCGGAATCCAGCCACCGACGTACTGTTCCATGTACCCGTCCGGTGCCGGATAGTCGTCCCGGGTGTTTTGGAAATGGGGCTCGAGATAGGAAATGAATAAGAAGAACGGTCTTTCCTCACTGTGTACGTCGGCGATGAACCGGATAGCCGCATCGGTCAGAGCATCCACCCGATAACCCGGAAGTTTCACCTTGCGACCTTGTTTATCGTAGAGTACCGCATCGTAAGCGTCGGAGATGAACTCCAGAACATTGGCCCCCAGCCAATACTGGTACCCACCCTGTTCCTCTTCCCTGACCGGGTCTTCTGAGGCCAGGTGCCACTTGCCGATATATCCCGTATAGTAGCCCGCCTCGTTGAAATAATGGGCGAGGGTTTTGTGGGACCGGGATAGGGGAATCCCATTGCGATAACACCCGGTGGCCGTAGCATACATACCGGTCTGTAGACACGCCCGGGCAGGACCACACACCGGCTGGGTGGTGAAACTGTAGTACACATGGGTGCCATTGACAGCCAACCGATCCAGATTGGGAGTTAAACCTAAGGGGTTACCATGGACCCCGTGGTATCCCACCTCTGTTGGTCCGTATAAAACACCAAGACGTTTGGTCTTTTTTTAGACATATGCATCCTCCCCTTCAAGTATCCTCAAGGCCCAGAAGTCCACCAGCAATCCCCTGGTGTCCTAGTGCCGATCCGACCAGACACAACTAGGGTCTTCGCCGTCGCATATGCCTATTCCTTGCTATCTTCTGACCAAACCAATTCGGGTCGAAAACTAACCTCTGCTGAGATCCCACGACCTTTGCTGCGTTTAGCCGATAGTATCAACCCCTCACCAAGGGGTCATTTTCACCCGAAAACCCCTTCCCTTGTGCTGCCGGAAGGGTAATCTGATCGCCTGAAGGTAGGTCCACCAACGGAGAAGCACGAAAAGAGACACCACACCAGGGATGCGATCACCCATCAACCTAACAACAAGAAGGGCCAGCTAGATTCCTGTGTCCTCGCTGGCCCCGTAACCTGGTACCTAAGAATTGTTATTACTCCACCGTAAGCCGGATCACCGCGGAATCAAACCCCTGGGCGCTGAGGTTGATCTGACGGGTTCCCTTCTGCATGACTACCGGAATGGTGGCTTCGGCGATCCCGTCCCCATCCTCATCGCGCAAAGGGACGATGGTCCAGCCATCGATCACGTTAATCCGCGGAATCTCCTCTCCGGTGAGCAAAGTGCCATCAGCGGTGATGAATCTCACCCGCACTGTCACACTTTGCCCCTCCTGCACCCGGATATGGTCCTCCAAGGGAATAATCTTGCCTCCCGCAGGCAGCAGGGTAATGGTCTCCCTTTGGATGACCCCGCTGGGATGGGCAGCAACGACCGTTAGTCGGGTCTCACCGGTGATGGGAGGGATCATCACCCGAAAGCGATCTGAGGAAACCACATCCACCGGTACGTCCCCGGCCACCGTCCGGGCCCCAAGGGAAAGCTCGGCTAAAGAAATTCCAGAAATGCGAAACTCCAAGCTGCTTTCCTGACCTGTGGGCACATAGATGGGCGACTGGAAGACGATGTGCCAGGGGAGGATCAGCTGCCGAATGTTGTCTCGCTGCTCCAATTCCCCATAGGCCAGCCATTCCCGCCCAACCGCATATTCATTCTCCCCGATGACCAACCGTTCCAGGGAACTGTTGCTCACCCAAATACCGTTTTGGGGCGTGTTCAGCCGGTTGTTTTCAATGAGGAAATCTCCGCTGCGACACCGGAGGATCGTGATGGCTCCTTCGGTAATGGCAAACTCACCGATCCCAACCCGCTCCAGGGTGTTGTTGGAGACCACCATCCCCTTGGGCCAGAAGAGGCTGTGGTGCTGATACAGACTAATTCCCGCTTGGTAGGTGTCTTCAATGTGGTTATTGTCGACGATGATTTGATCCCCGCTGGCTACCGCGATGCCAAAGCCGCCTTTGGTCCCCGAAACCCGGTTGTGACTGATCTTTGTAAACTGGGGAAAACGGCTAATGCTTCCATGCCAGGATAGGTAGATTCCGTGGGAGCCGCTGTTTTCCACCACATTCCCGGTGACGGTGGCCTGGCGACAAGAAAGGAGGCTAATACCACTGCACCGGGTATCCTCAATCAGACACTCTTGCACCAATAGATGGTCCGAGGAATCCAACAGCAGCCCAGGACCACTGGCCCCCTGGATGTGGACCCGTTCCACCCGGATGTGGCTACAACCGGAGATGTCCAACAAAGCCCGGTTCATACGGTAGTCCGGCGGATCCACCAGTTTCAGGGTAAGGCCAGTCACCGAAGAGTTCTTCACATTCAGAAGACGCAATCCCTGATGCATGGGACTGTGGAACAGGAGAATCGTCTTGCCCGGTTCCCCCACAATGTGCAGATCATCATATCCCTGCACCAACAGGTGGTGCTTGATTTGACTGTAGGCCACTTCGTCCTGTCCAGCAACGGGATACAGAGAATAGGTTCCCGGGGGAATGTACAGGAGGCTGTGGTCCTGCATCGCGGCAATGGCCGCCAAAAAGGCGGCGGTATCGTCGGCAATACCATCACCCACGGCACCGTAGTCCCGCACATTGACCACCGACAGGTCAGCCCGAGGGCCCCCGGTGGGCACCGGCGCCCACTGGTTATCCAAGGGAGCGGTCCTCGCCTCGTAGTAGTAATCCACATACGCGCTGGCTTCGGCCTGAAGATGTATGCCGTCTGGAGGAACCATCACCCCCGAGGAAGTGATATCTACCAATTTCCCGCTTACCGGTTCCAAGTATACTTCGTTGTCCTTGAAGGTCACATCCCTGACGGACCCGGAAATGCGCAAAGCACCGGCGGTATTCTGGGAAAACTGGTTATCCACCAGACTCAGACCACGCACAAAGGTACCCCCACTGGCTTGGACGTTTAACCCTACCCCTAGGTTACCCGCTAGCTCGTTATCCGCCACCAGCAGATCAATCGCCTCGATGCCGTCGGGACCAATGCGGATGCCATCGGCCTGGCCCCCATAGACCCGGTTCCCCACAATCTGTGCATTACTGATCTCACGGCTCACTTTGATGGCCCCACCGTACCGGTGGCCCGGCAGGGCGTTATCTATGCGCTCCGAAAGATTCGCCCGAATGACGGTGTTCCCAATGATGGCGGCGTTCTCCACCGGGTGACCCCCACCATATTCGGCCCCATGTCCCCGGGCCTGGCTGAAGATCCCCGCCATCACCATCTGTTCCACCCAGTTACCGATCACTTCGCAGTTTTCACCGCCCAGGGTAATCCCCCGTCCCCACTTGCCGCCAATGACGGTGTTATAGAGGAAACGGTTATTGATGGACCTGGTATCGTCCCCCTCCCGGGTACTGATGGCGGCAATACCGTCGTCTCCACAGTTCTCGATGTAGTTGTAGGCCGCAGTAACATTGACGCAGTTGGAAAAGTGGATTCCGTCGGCACCGGTATTACGCACCTGGCAGTCCACCACCCAAAGGTCCGCACTGCCCCGCCAAAAGACAATGCCGATTTCCCCCTGATCCACAATCAGGTTGATCAGTTGCACCTTTTGGGCTCCACCAAAGGCGAGGGGATATACAGCCAACAGGGGGGCCCAGCGAGAATCGAGGATCGGCCGTTGTTCGAATCGGATATTGCGCAGACTGACGTTGGTGGCCCGTCCCAGGTGCACACCGTACAATGAGCCGGTGGAGCGATTCTTTTCAAAAAGAAAGACGGTTTTGTCCCCTTCCCCCACAAAATGCACGTTTTCCAGGTCCCGTCCGTCCCGTTGGGGACGCCAATAATATCGGTCCGAGACACTGGGGGGCCGGAAACGATAAACACCGGCGGGGATATAAACCACGCCGCCTTCGGGAGGCAGCGCGGCCACTGCGCGGTCAAAGGCTTCGTTGACAAAGGTGACCCCATCCCCTACGGCGCCATAATCTAACACGTTAACCACAGCCATGGACTCATAGTCAATCCGCGGCATGTCTTCCAAACCAGGACGATCGTAGAAGGCCGCGGGCAGATTGGTGACCGGAGACATAGCAGCTGTTTCCACCGTCATGATGCTGAGCAAACAGAGCAAACTCAGGATGATAAAGCAGTTCATTTTCACCGGGATTCCTCCTCTGGACCGCTGTGGTAAACATAGGCCCCCAGGGCAACCACCCGCCTGGGGGCCCACAGAATCATTTCCCCAACCACGCCCGAATCTTGGCATTGGTATGTTCGGCAATGGCCCGCATACCCGCGGCCGGCGACACATCACCGTGGATGATCAGTTCCAGTAGGAGATCGTCCAACCCCTCGGTTTGGATATCCGGCGACGGGAGGATCGGGGTCTTCCGGGCATAGGGCAGCTGCATAATGTAGGGATAAAGCAGCGGAGTAGAGGCCAGATATTCGGAGTATACTGGATAGTACACCCCGGAGTTGGTCACCGGCAGGTATCCAGCGGGGATAAGCCAGCCCTCGATAAACCTTTCATCCGCGACAAGCCATTTAATGAAGGTCCAGGCCGCTTCCATTACTGCGGGGTCATTCCGACTGATCCCTAAGGCCTTGGAAGTGGAGACCGTGGCCTTGGTTACCTTCTCCGGCAAGGGTGCCGTCTCGATATAGCCCAGTTCCTGATAGGCGGGAATATTCAGGGTTAAATCTGACCGCATCACCACTTCCCCGGTGGTGATGGAGGCCGGTCCCCGCCTGGCAATACCGTAGTCATGGACCTGGGCCGCGAAAAACTCCGCAGCTTCAATGGCCGCGGGGCTATCCAAACCAGAGGCGCGAAAATCCGGTGTGTAAAAGGCCCCACCGTTTTGCCAAAGCAGCGGGGTAAACCAAAGGTAGGAATAGTGCTCAATCAAGAAACCGTGCTGATCGATCTGCCCATCACCATCGAAATCCCGCGTCACCTTACGCATCGCCTCGATGAAGGTTTCCCAAGTCCAGTTGTCCCGGGCCGCATACTCCGCAGGGGTCATGGCACCGACTTCCTCAAAGGGATGGATGTTATACAAAAGGCCCACGTTGGAGTTCTCAAAGGGGATCCCCACCAAGCGACCATCGGGCATGGTCAGCTCCATGATCAGGGCCGGTAGGAAGTCCTCTTTGGCCAGATCCGGATCCTTCTCTAAGAAAGCATCGATGGGCACCACCGCATCCATGTAGATATAGTTGGCCAGTGTCTGGGGGGTACCCCACACCACATGGGGTGCCATCCCGGCCACAAAGAGGGTGACCAGCTTTTGGTCATACTCCGTGGAGGGCCCCATAGGGAGGTTTATCACCCGGATCTCGTCTTGGCTGGCGTTGAATTCTGCGATGAGGGCTTCCAACAATTCTTGCTTTTCGAAACGGAAGGGATTGCCGAACTCAATCTCAATGGGGGCCGCGTTCAGAAACCCGTTCAAGACTAGAGCCAATACTATTGCAACACCAATACCCAGCATCGCCCTAGGTTTCATCCAGTTCTACCTCCTCGGGATCCTGATTGAATGTTCCGTAAAGAAACACAGCTCGGTTCCTTTCCCTTAGGCGGCGAGAACCGGCCGCCCTAAGCAACCGGCCCTCGCCTATGGGCTAACGGGACCATTCCACCACATGGATGGGATTCCCCGGTACCAACAGTTCAAAGGTCAGATCTTCCTCTCCTGCCAAAACATAGGTGGCCTGACACCGGTTCACATCCAGCTCCACCACCTCCAGGTAGTCTCCCCCCACAACGCGCACCTTAGGCCGGATCCTGAAGGCATAGGGTGAACTGATGTTAATGACCAGCCGCTCATCCACCACGGCGGTGGTCACATCCAACACCGACGTCTCCTTCTCAAGATATAAAGCACCAAGGGTAAGCATGCCGGTACCATCCACCTGATAGATGCCTTCAATATACACCCGCACTTCCACGATATCACTCAGGTCCACGGTGTTAAAATCTTCCAATGGGAAGGGAGACTTTGTACCATCCCTCGGGGATCTCCTTCAGTTTTATCCGGATGAGCTTGTTGCCCTTCGTGTCAAAAACCGCGGTGGAAAGCGAATCTCCCACAGAGCCGGGCTCGATCTTTACCCAATAAGCAAGATAGTCCATATCACTCCAATCCTGGGCCGAAAAGCGCGTCCCCACCCAAATCCGGGGATGGTTACCCTCTTCCGGCAGATGGTAAGACAACTGTAGTCCCTTCTCTCCAAAAAAGCCCGTTCCGGCATCCATGGTACCTACCACCGGGGTATTGTCGCTGCCCACCCGCCATGCGGCCAAATCACCGAAGTCAGCCACTAGACGTCCGGGACCCGCCGGGGGTTTGAAGCCAAAAAGGCATCCAGAAAGAAGCAAAGACACCACCACTACCCCAACAAAAGCTCTAGACATCATCCACCACTCCCTCCCAGGCCAATAAGGGCTCTTCCTACCTGGTCCACTCCGCCGAAACAGTGGGATTCCCCGGAGAGACCACTTCCACCGTAAACTGTCGTTCGTTGGCCAAAGTGTAGGTTGCCTGAAACTCGGTAGCAGAGACCCTTTCCACTTCCACATAAATGGGCTGACCAATTCCCAGCAATGCCCGCACATCCATCAGACGCACCTTAGGTAGCAGGGGTAAGGGTTCCTGGGAAACAACATCGATATATAGTACGCCATTCCTCTCCTCCACCGTAACATCCAGGGTGGGTTCCGCTTCCTCCAGGAACAAGGCATCAAGGATCAGACTACCGCTGGAACCTGCACCGTAGATGCCCTCAACCACGATCCGTACGCTGGTCACGGCCCCCAGTCCCACCTCTGCGTAGTCTGCAAGGGGAATCACCACCTTTTGCCAATCCCCACTCATGTAGTTGCTGAGACTCTGACGGATCAACTTACTTCCCTGGGGGCCAAAAACCATGGTAGACAGGGACGTCCCCCGGGAGTTTTCGTCCACCTTCACCCAATAGGTCAGGTATTCGGCCTTTGTCCAGTCTTGCGCACTGAAACGGGTCTCCACAAAGACCCGAGGATGGACACCCGCGGCCTGCTGTTCGTAAACCTCATAGGTAAGCTGTAAACCCTGATGTGAAAAATACCCTTCACCTGGTGTCATTTCACCTTGGACCGGTGTCCGGTCAAAACCAATGAGCCAAATGTCCAGATTGCTTAGGTCCGCCACCATGGTTCCCGCGCAGACATATCCGGTCGGGATGAGCAACAAAGCCAAAAGAACAAGCAAAAGTCTTTTCATCATGGGTCAATTCCTCCTTTGCTTTGGCTGATATTGATCTCCATTCATCACAGGGGCTAAGTTCAGTATCCTAAGCTTTCCCTCCAGGGACAAAGATCAAGGTCGACCTCCCTTCGTACCAGTACACAACAGGCGATCAAAAGAAAATAGATCACCTCCCATGAATAAAGCTACCAGAAAGGCTGGCCCTAGGACTCTGTTGTCGTTTTCGAAGCCCACGGAGGACTAGACCAAAGTCAGACACTCCCCAGGACCTGCCCCGATTATCTCCCCAAAAACTCTGCCGAAGGACAATATGTACTGCATGTCCACTGGTAGAATCGAGCATTATAGCCCTTTCGTCCCGGTTTTCCCGGAACAAGCAACGCCCTAGAGTAGGAACCTTTTTCCTGTAACGTTTTAGCAAGGCACCGTGGGAAATCCTTTTAAGGGAACACCGAGGGGAAAACCCTTCGTTATATTGTAAGGACCGAAGCCCTTGTCCTTGAGGGAGGCTTCGGTCCCTTCTGTTATCTTCCCAAATCTCCGGGGCAGCTTGCCAGCTTCCGCCCCATGTGACTTAGTAGGTACTCCGAAGATGGTAAAGCCTAAGGTGCCCCTTGAACTCCTCGAGGGAAATAGGCTGTTTGGGGGTAAAGGTCAGCCGGCGTTTTTCCCCCGGAAGTAGTGTGAAGCAGTTGTCGTCAAACTCACCTAAGATATCCTCCGGATCTAGGCTCACAAAGAACGCAGGAAAATCGGTGGTAAGCTGGACCACAAACGCGGTCTTTTGCTCTTCCACTTGTAGCTCAATCTGGGGCTCTTTCAGCGCACAGCGCTTGTATTCAGTAAAGAAGTACTCATTGCGTAGGATCTCACCCTTCACCTGCAACTCCACCAAAGCGAAAACCTCATCCCGCCTTGGGGCCAGTTCCGCCACATCGTACTTGGCCAGCCGTTGGGCACCGCCTGCGGGCAACTCCACCGAAAGCTGCTGCTCCCACCGGGTGTTCCCGGCGAAATCAAGAATTTTGACAACCAGTTTCCCCTCTTCGGGAACAGTCTGGTCATTGACCGCCCACACCGCAAACTCACCGGTCGGTTCCTCAAAAGCAGTGACCAGAACCGGGGCATAGAAGCGTTTCGCCACATAGTGGAGCAGCTTCCACTTCCCCGAATACTCTAGGGAGGACCAGGAACAAACGGGCCAAAGGTCGTTTAGCTGCCAGTACAAAGTCCCCATGCACACCGGTCGCAAACGTCGCCAATATTCCACCGCGGTCTTGATGGCCAGGGCCTGTTGCACCTGACTCAAGTACACAAACTGGGCAAAGTCCAAGGGGATCCGGAAATAGCGGGTCATCATCTCCACAATAAGGGAATTGCCCCGGGGATGCCGTTGGTGGTGTTCCATAATGGGCGAAGTGGGGTTCAGCTCTTCCTCCGGTGCAAAGGAGCGAATGGTGGACAAAGAGGGGAAGGACTGATACCCAAACTCTGAGCAAAAACGGGGACGTACCTGCCGGTAAGCATCGAAACTTCTCCCCTCATGCCAAACCCGCCAATAGTGCATATCTCCCCTGGTATCTTCGTGCCAATTGTTGGAGTAGTCCCCAGGACCACCACAGGGGGAACTGGGCCAATACAGCCGGGTGGGATCGGTCGTCCGTACCGCCTCCCCGATCGTCCCTTCGTACAGACGGTCATAATCCACCAGATAACGGTCCCGGTTTTTCCGGGACGGTTCAAACCAGTTTAGTGCCCCCAAACACTCATTATTGCCACACCACAGGGCAATACAGGCGTAATCCCGCAGTCGTTTCACCTGATGGATCACTTCCCGACGCACGTTATCGAGGAAAGTGGGGGTGGCAGGATACGTGGCACAGGAGAACATAAAATCCTGCCAGACTAACAGCCCCTTCTCATCACACAACTGATAGAACCGGTCACTTTCATATTGTCCCCCGCCCCAGACCCTTAACATGTTCATATTCGCCTTTACGGCGCTGGTGAGCAGATCATCGAGGCGTTCGGGGGTCTGCCGGGCCGGAAGGGCATCCGCAGGGATCCAATTGGCCCCCTTGGCAAAGACCTCCACACCATTGACCCGGACCTTGAAGGAAAGACCAATCTCGTCCTCTTCGTTAAGGATCTCTAGTTTGCGCAGTCCCAGGCGCTTTTCCACCACTTCATCGAAGATCTTGACGGTAAAATCGTACAGATTCTGCTCCCCGTACCCCGCGGGCCACCAAAGCTTCGGCTGCTCCACCGGTATCTGCACCCGCAACCGATTGTAGCCCGGCTGCACCTCCACCTGCTTCACAACCTTCTGATCCCCCAGCCTAGCTTCCAAGGGGACAGTCCCGGCAATCAGGGAGTCTACCTCCACATAAACATCCACCAAGCAATGATCCGAAAAATGGGTCTGCTCCGTGTACACATAATCTATCCGGCCTTGGGAAGTTCCATGGAGGTAGATTTCATCGTAAATTCCGGCTACCATCAGACAGCAACCCCAATCCCAGCCCGCATGGCAGGCCACTTTGCGGACAAGGTTATTGTGGGGAGACTGCACTGGATACTGACTCATGGGGATGGGATAGGGCAGCTTTTGGCTGATGGCCTGGGCATGGCGTGCGGCAGAGCGGAAGATGATCTTCAGCTGGTTCGTGCCCTCCCGTAGAAGCCCTTTCACCTCAAAACGATAACGAAGAAACATGTTATCGGTTTGCCCCACCAATTGATCATTGATATAGATCTCCGTGATGGTGTCTAGTCGTTCACAGTTTAAGACCACCGACCTACAGCCAAGAAGCTCGGCAGTAACTTCAAAATCCCGGATAAACACCCAGTCCCGCTGACCGATCCACTGTAAATCCAGCTCGTTTTTCCCATAGTAAGGATCGGGGATCTTGCCGGCTGCCAAAAGGGCGCTGTGGGTATCTACCGGCACCTGTACCTGGAGTGATTCTTCTTCGCAACCAAGCTCGTACATCAACCATGGACCCCGTAGATCTATTTTCATGGCATCGATCCTCTCCTCTTTTTCACTTTTTCATACTTGCGCCCGTAGGTTACGTGAAATCCACGGGTAATAGACTGTCTGTAGTAATGTGTACCCCCTGTTCCCTTAACACCTTCAACTGTTCCCTTTCGTTAACGGTCCAGGCCACCACCGGAATCCCCGCCTTCTTTGCGAGCTGTAACGGTTCCCCGTCAGGAAACCGCTGTACATCAATAAAAAACCGTTCCATGGACGAAAGCAGGCCTTCCAAAGTGGCATCGGTCATCTCCCAGGCCAAGTAACCCAGCCAAAAGTGGGGATGGAGGTGGCGAATCCGACCTAGATGTTCCCAATGAAAAGAAATGAAGGACACCTGCTTTTCCACTTGGTATTGGTGCACCAGGTCCAACAAAGTCATCAGTTGCAAGTCCGACAGGGTCGTGTCCTTGATCTCCACTAGCAGTCTCAGGCCTGTCCTCTGACAGAGGACGAGAAGGTCTGCCAGAAGACAAATCGGTTCCCCGGCGAAGTCTGGATGGAACCAGGTCCCAAAATCCAAGGCGGTCAATTGCTCTAAGGTCATGGTTGCCACGGTTCCAGAGCCATCGCTGGTGCGATCAACCCTTTCATCATGGATACAGACCCACTGGTTGTCGGCAGTAAGGCGCACATCGGTCTCCGCATAGACAAAACCTAAGCTCACCGCCTGGCGATAGGCAGCCAAAGTGTTCTCCGGGCCATAGCCCGCGGCTCCCCGGTGAGCAATCAGCACCGGTTTCGAAGGAAAAAATCCTTCCATGTTGTCTCACCCCAAAAAATGTTCAGCTATTCCCCGCAAAGTTCCTGCAACACTTCCTCCCTTCTGTGTTCCATAGTTCACTTTGTCTTGGCATATTCCTCCGCCACCCTCCGTATGATCTACAGAAGTGTTTCCTTCTTGCAGCACCCGGGGGAGCTCAAACTGGACGTAGAGAAACACCGTGGTCACTGGAGAAGAACCTTCACTACCAAATCCACGTGGGAGGGAGATTCAAGGAAGAGATTCAAGTTCCTGTGTTGTGCTCTGGTTTTCCTGTTCCTAGGTTCCACCGGTGTTTTGGCTAGCAACTTCGAGATCAACGGCGGAATAGCCAAGGGTGATCTGTTGATCTCAGACCACTGGTACTATGAACAACTAAAAGACCCCATGGTCTTGTTTCAAGTGCAGGGCCGGCTTCCAGTGACCGAGGACCTAACGGTGGAGGTCAGCCACACCTTTGGTAAGGACAAACTAAAAGAGCCAGACGAGGCAGGCCTCAATCTGTATGGGTATAGCAACACCAAGTTGGAGGGGGTCTTCGGGTTCACCGACACCTTTGGCCTCCTGGTG
>DUMW01000064.1 GCA_012839765.1 Bacillota bacterium | reverse complement strand
GATGGCCTGCCGGCGCACCGCCGCCTCCTTGCTGGTGTAGGCGCCCTTCCAATAGAGTTTGTTCGCAAAAAGATCGGGAATAATGGATACACATTGCAAGCCTAGATCATCCAAGGCCCTTTTCATTCCCTTGGCATTGTCCACGTCAATGTCCCAGGTGCCCACCAATTCAATGCCCCTGACATATTCGATGGCTGCCGCCTGTTTGAGCATCTCCATGGTGGTGGGATTGGTCTTGTATCCGCCGCAAAAGCGATCCTTCGTATTCCCCAGGTTTCCCAAGATCACTGAATACTTTCGTTCCACAGCCTTACTCTCCTTTCGGCACATTTGTCTTTCCCCTCAAAAGAACTATGGGATAGAAGGAAACTGCATCCCCCTATCCCCAAAGCTCAAGTAGATTGTACCCTGCGCTAACAATTATTTCAGGAACTCACTGGGATCTAAAGCTCGATCCGAGATCCGGATTTCCCGAATGTAACCGTGGAAGTATTGTCCGATATTATCCAAAGCGGTGGTCCGCACCAAAGCACCGATCCCCAGATGGCCCGAGGTGTGCTCCAGTTCATCAAGGTACAAGGTGTTTGCCACTTCCACCCCGTCTAGGAAAATACGCATCCGGTCACCATCCCAAGTGGCAGCCACATGATACCACTGGCCGGGTACCACTGCCCCGGCATCGGTCACTGCGTACTTGCTCCCCATAGAGGAACCAAGGAAGAAGGCCAGACTACCGTTGTTGGTGATTACCAATTGGTAACCGTTGTTACTAGTTCCTTCAGTTTTCCGCAACAAAACACACTGACGGATGGTGGATGGATTGAAGATTACTTCGAAGGTCAAACCCTGCCAGCCCGCCAGATCCAAGGGATCCGTATCAAGGCAGTAGAGGAAACTGCCATCGTTATTGGTGGCGGTGGGGTTATCAAAGTACAGGGCATCATCCACATAGTAAACTCCGGTGGGCTCCAGCTGCACAACGTAGGCCGGAATTCCGTAGCTGTTTTCCAAAACCTCGGGCCGTTCGCCCTCTTCACCGGTAAACCGCCAATGTACCACGGTATTGGCGGAGACCACCGAAAGAGAAAGAAGCAGTACCGACACTAAAGCTAGGACAAAAGAAAACTTCTTCATCGTTAGACCTCCTAAAGATTAATTAAGAACTCACTGGGATCAAGACAATAGTCACTAACCTTGATCTCCCCGATGAAACCATGGTAATACTGTCCGGTATTCAGTCCTTCGGTATCCCGGACCAAAGCACCAATTCCCAGGACGCCGGATGTGTCCTCCAAGGGCTCTTCAAAGGGCTTGCTCTGCACTAGCTCGCCGTTCAGGTACAAAGCCATCTCACCGTTACCGAAGGTCGCCGCCACGTGGTACCACGTATCGGCGGCAACGGCTCCGCCAGAACTCACCACATATCTATTCAACTCCGCGTTGCCAAGGTAGAAGGCCACACTACCGTTGGCGGTGAGCACCAACTGGTAACCGTTGCTGCTGGTACCTTCGGTCTTCCGTAGAATCACCGACTGGCGAATCGAGGACGGTTTGAGGGTCACCTCAATGGTGAAAGCATCCATCAGCTGCAGATCCACCACAGGACCGTCGGACACCTTGAAGAAACCACCGTTTTGGTTCGACCCGTTATCGAAGTACAACGAGGGAGACGAACTCCAGGGAGATGGCTCTCCGTAGCGTATGTCCTCCGCCCCCATCTTGACAGCCACCAGGCCCCGCACTTCATCCACCAGTCGGAGGACAGACTTCCCAATCTCCCCGTCACCCCGCCAGTGGATCACCGTTGGTCCTTCTGGCTCTATCATCTCCGGAAGACTGAAACAGGAAACCGCACCGAACAACACCAGAAGCAAGACCAGCCCGTATCTTCTTTTCATTCCTTTTGTCACTCCCTTCTTTTGGTTGTGGGCAAAGCTGCCCTCTTGATACAGATTCGTCTCACTGCAGAGACTCCAAGGGAATCCGGCTGATGGCAATGTCCTCCTTGTTGATGGAATGGATAACCCAAAGGGCTCCCTCGGCAATAACCGAAGCTGGGTACTGATACCCATCCCCTTTGCCAATGCCGGTATAACGGCTCGGCGGCGCGTTACTACGGATTACCGCTGCCCTGTCAAAATTCACTCCATCCTTAGATAGACTGATGATCAACGGATCCCGCTGGAGATAAACCGGATTGTGAATCAGGTAAACCCCACCGTCGGGCAGAGTCCCGGCGTTGCTCATCGAGGGACAATCGGGAATATTTGTCCGCAACATTGGTGTCCAAGTGACTCCCCCGTCATAGCTGTGACAGGCATAGAGCAATCCATAGGACCAGTTTAGATCCCGGCCCAGGGTGGTCATTACCCCGTCGGGCCTGGTATAGTAGGTGAGCTCTGTCAAACGATGCCCGTCCGCGGCGGTATATTCCTTGGAACTCCACATGCGAAGCAGGTTCTTTTGTAGTTTCTGCACCAAGGGAGCCACCTCGGGATCCCGGGCATCGGGGAAGGTCATGGACAGTTTCTGCTGGTTGATGGAGTCCCCCAAAAGCCAGAAGATGGGACCCAAGGATCCGTCCGGACCGACGGACCGGGCAATAACCCCCAGTTTATTGCGCCCGCCATCCACCCACTCATAGATGGTGGCAGTACTATATACCACATCATCCACCACGACCCAGCTTTCCGCGTAGTCCACCGGTTGGATCGTCACCCATACCCCACTGCTTTGTCCCCAGCCCACCGGTCCCAAAGCGGGGAAAAGCTCAAAAGCACTGCTCCAGTTCTTGCCGTCCCTAGAAATGGCCGCTAAGGGATACATACCGGGCGCATCCTCATCCCGGGGATGGGTGTTCCAACAGGCGTAGAAGACCCCCCCATGATAGAGAATTCGCGGCACGTGATTGAACCGGGAATCGGGTGCACTGCCCTCATAGATCAGATAGTGCTCCACCCCTTCAACAAAGGGAAGATCCACCCGTCCCCGCTCGGGCCTTGGCAGGCTGAAATAGGCGGGAGCAGTCTCTAGCCACACCGTGGTCCGATACATCACATTAATGGAGGAACTTCCAAGCACCGGAACCAGCTCCAACGATTCCCCTGGTTCCAAACCTGAAAGGTTAAAGTCGAAAATGGCAGGCTCGCCGGCCACCAAGTCCACCGGCCGCTCAAAGACGGTCCTCACCACTTTACCTTTGGCGTCCCGCAGTTGCAGTTGTAAGTTTACTCCAGTCAGTTCCACATCAGACAGTAACCGGACCTGCCCTGTGATGCTTTCCTGGTTTCCCTCGGCAAACCGCCAGCTCACCTGACTGGGTACCGTCCACTGCCCGGGGACCTCCAAACGCCCAATTTGCACCTTTACTTCACCGGCGTACACCATCATCGGCGTTACACCCAACACCTCCCTATACCCATCGAAGGAAGCTGCCACCACCACCTGGGAAGAACCGATGGGTAGCTCGAAAGGTAAGAAATCCCTTTCCTCCCAAACCAGACTATCCCTTTGCCGGATTTCTCCATTGTGTACAAGCTCTACGTCAATGTTGCCCGCGACGGGATGCTGCGGCCAATCGACATACAGCCCCACCGGATCATCCACAAAGATGGGTTCTCGGCCCAGGATTGTATAGCGCGTCGCTTCCTCCCGCACCACCCGGTACACCAAGTCCTTCTTCAACAAGAAGGGCAGCCCCGCCGTCTCGTAGGTGGAACTGAGACTCACCTTTCCCGCAGGCAGATCGTCCCAGCGCGGGAAGGCCACCTCCTGCAAGACCTCCAACTCAAAAACAGAACTGTAAACCTTCTCCCCGGTGTCCAACCGCACAAGGACAAAGGAAGCCAGGCCTCGGGTAAGGTCAAAGGCGCAATCCGCGCGGTAGTCCACCTGGGGATTAGGCGTCACCACCGTAAGATCGATAACCTGTTCTTCCCCCTGCACCTTCATGTAGTTCTGGTACTTATCCGGCAAGCATCCTCGGGCCACAACCTGCAGCTTCCATAGGGGAACCCACCCTTCGGTACTTTTTACCCACCGAAAGGCCACATCCACTTCCTGAACATCGGCGGTATGGGCAAAGCCACCGAGGATGAACGTCTGGTCTCCGAATCCCGAAAGATCCGCCGGTGTAAACCGGAAGTAGTTGCTAATCGTAAAGACGTCACTGCTTGCCGCCGCAATATCCGGTTCAATCCCTTGGGCGGCAAGACCACGGGGAAAAACTACACCCACCAACAACAATGTAAACGCTAAACCAACCATCACCCTATTCAACCCCGATACCCCTTTCGCCGGTCTGTAACGCATCCTTTAACGCACCCGCAGGAACTCCACCGGGGCGAGGGCCTTACCTGTAATCCGGATCTCACTGATTTCCCCATGGAAGAACTGTCCGGTACTGTTTAGGTTAAGATCCCGCACAATGGCCCCAATGCCCAACACCGCATCCACCGGGTCTAGCCAATCGGCAAAGACCCCACTGGCTACGGGGCGACCATCCACATACATGGTAGCATTGACCCCATCCCAAGTCACCGCCACATGATACCATTGACCTAACTGGATCATGCCCACGGCACTGGAAAGGGTTAGCCGTTCCCAGCCGGAGTTTAGATCAAACTGAAAGGCTCCGTTAGTCAGTATGGCGAGGACGTAGCCCACCGACGAACCAGGGGCGGTCCGACGCAGGACCACGCAGTTCTTAAGCTCACCGGGACAAAGGACTACTTCGATGGTAAACTCATCCAGATAGGCCAGATCCAGTTCCCGCCGATTGGGCACATACAAGAAACTACCATTGTCATTCCCCGTATTGGGGTTGTGAAAGACAATCGACTGATTGCCAGTGATGGGATTGGACGTACCATAGGTGAGCTCTGTCCGGGCTGTAGTGCGGGGCAGGACATCCAAGTTAGCCCCATCGGCCCGCTGCACCGTCACAGGGCTGCCCACCGCTCCGCTCGGGATAAAGTGAAACAGCACGTCCTTCTCCGCCCCGCAGGCCACAGTCCCGGAAACAAGGATCATCCAGAGTAACGCAATTAGAACCAAGATCGGTTGTCCACAGTCCTTCAAAGAACCCTTCTCCTCTCTGCAAGGCCGGCCCTTTCCGGGTTCATCACCACACCTTTGCTCCCACCGGTAGGGACGTTACCACTCTTCTTACTGCAGGGCACTCAGTTGGGCCAAGGCGTTTTCGATAGCCTGGACCACGGAAATGCGCCCGATCATAGCCCGGTGAATGTATGTCCGCACGACATACTCCATATCCTGGCTGAGGATCCGAGGTCCCAGGCGCATCCCGGCATTCAACTGCTGCATCAAGGACAGTGCATCGATGCCGGGGAAAGCGGTGTCCACCCGTTGGATCCAGTCACCGAATTGGGATTGCCGTACTGGGATCGATGCCCCATCCGAGGGAACATCGAGGATCATACGAATGAAGGACCACGCTTCCTCCACCTGTTGACTGGTGGGGGTAATACCTACACCGTGGATGGTCAAACCGGTGGTGGGCTCGCCGTTAATGCCCATAGGATAGGGCACTACACCAACCACCGCCGCCAACTGGGGATTTTGGGAAGCAATATCTCCCAGCAGAGGAATATCACAACCGCGCATTCCGGTGCGATTGCCCACGAGGATCTCCCAATGATCAAGGTTGTAGGCGGTACGGTAGGCCACCGACAGGAAGATTTTTTCTTGAAAATATCTAGCGATCTCTTCCAAGGCTTCCTTGGTCTCAATCGTGCCGATGAGGAATTCCTCTCCGGTCTCACTCACCAGTTCCCCACCGAACATCCAGACATAGGGAGCCAGTCGGTTCAACTGATCTGACCAAGTGACCATACCGATGGAAATATAGGTGGATTCATCGGGGGTCAGCTCCGTAAGCTTGCGAGCACTGTCCACCAGGCTCTGGGGAGTCCAGGTACCGTTCTTCACCTGCTGACTGGGGGTGAGCACGGCCCTTTCCTCAAAGGGACGGGGGTCGAAGATGACCACGTCCGGATTCAGCTCGAAAGGTAAGCCGTAAAGGCCGCCGTCCCGTCGGAAGGCTTCCAAGCCCTGGGGGAGGAAGTCAAACAGATACGCTTCATCCGCGGCTAGCAGATCATCGATGGGACGCAAAAGACCGTGACTGGCCAGGGAGTTAACGCCCCAATAGGGAACGAAAAGAACATCCGGCAACGTGTCGCCAATACCCCACAGCACCACCCGCTCAAGATAGGCACGGCTATCGGGAACGTAGATGTATTCCACATCGATCCCCGTCTGCTCTTCAAACATTTCGATATACTTCTCCGGCGCCGGGAACCATCCGGCTATCGTTAAAGTCTTGGCTGCGGCCACCTGGCCGATTAAAAGCACACCAATGAACACAAGGCACACCATCGTTTTTTCCATTCTTCGCATAAATTTCCCTCCCAGTAGGACTCTGTCAATAACTATGTACAGCAGAGAAAACCCTCACTTGATACAAACGCGCTGTTCATTATAGTAGAATCGTGTTCTCTAATATATAATTCGCCTTCGGATTACGGTATTCCTGCACCCTATTGAAATTTTTTTGGTTGAGAAAACCCCGGAGGTTAGTGGCCCCCGGGGTTCAGTCCAACCTACAGTATGGCTCCGATCTCTCTAATGGCATTCTCCACCGCGGTTACAACTGGCACACCTTGGGTGAGTATGCGGTCCACGTAGGTGTTCAGGATCGCCTCCACTTGATCGTTGATGGCTCTCGGCTGCAAGCGGAGGTTCTTTTCCAATCCCTGGACGTAATTCATCACATTGAAACCATATTCACGGGAAATGTAATCAATCCAGTCCGCCACTTGGGATTGTCTTGCGGGGATGGAAGCATTCTGCGCTACGTTGTTCATGGCAAACTCAATGAACTGCCACGCCTCCTCCTTCTGTTCAGAAGAAGCGGCGATCCCAATGCCATGAACAATTAGCCCACTGGTGGGAGCTCCGTCCGGAGCCAAGGGCATCGGTACCACCCCTACGTTACGGGCCAGGTCCGAATTCTCCATCCGGATGTTGTTCAACAAGGGAATGTCCGCACCGCGCATAGCGGTTATATCCCCAGCCAGAATCTCCATGAATTCTAGACCGTATCTACCGCGTTGTCCTGTGGCCATGAACACCCGTTCTTCCTGGAAAAGGGAAGCCAGCTGTTCCAAAGCGGCAATGGAGCCAGGTTGATCCAGGAGAACAGTGGCCCCGTCCTCAGCAAGAACATCGCCGCCAAAGACCCAAATGAAAGAGGTGAACCTGTTGATCGCGTTTGACCACGTAACCAACCCTATAGTCTCGAAGTTGGTCCGGTCCGGAGTCAGCTTGGTGGTTTTCCGCGCACTTTCCACCAAGGATTCCGCATTCCAATCATCGTTCCGAACGTAGTCATCGGGAGTAGCGAGAGCATAGCGCTCAAAGATCCGCTGGTCATAGATGATCACCATCGGGTTCAGTTCCCACGGCATCCCAAACTGTCTCCCGTCCCGCTGAAAGCTGAGAATACCTTGGGGAAGAAAATCCCCTTCAAAGTCCTCCGAGAGAAAACCATCGAGGGGATGTAGCACCCCCACATCGGTCATGGGAAAAAGTCCCCAATAGGGAATATACAGCACATCGGGCAGCGTACCACTGATGGCCCACAGAGTAACCTTTTCCAGATAGGCACGGCTATCCGGTACATAGGTATACTCCACTGTAATGCCGGTCGCCTCTTCAAAGGCCTCAATGAGGTCCGCGGGCTCCTCAAACCAGGCGGCCATACGCAGTGTCTTGGCACTGGTCCCGAAGGAGCTGGCAAGACACAGCACGATTACCACGATAGACAATACCCTACGCAACATCATGGATCATCCTTTCGTAAAGGATTTGTCCGGCTTCTTCCGGCGAAGTCCACAGTTGTTAATCGGCCAAACGCAGCAGTTCATCTATTTCTTGGGCACTGGTCACAATCTTGATGGGACCAAGGAACCCATGGAAGCCCTGGCTAGCGGGTTGCAGGCTGGCGGAATCCTGAACATAGGCACCGATACTGGTCAAACCCGTAATCCGTTCCCGCAGACCGTGGACCGGTACAACAGCCTCAATCCTTCCGTCCACCATCAGTACCGCCTTGGTCAGATCATATACAAAGGTGATCCGGTACCACTCATGTTCCTTCAGGATAGTAGTTCCGCGCAAAGACATCAACCCGGCACGGTCCCCAAACCTGGCCCCGATGGTGCCATCGGGTTGCAGGGTTAGAAACAACGTCTCATTGGGTTGGAAAATGTACTGCTGGGAACCAGTACCCACCTTGGTAGGCTTAATCCAAAGATCCACACCCCAACAACCTAGGGGTGTCAGTTGGGCATTGGTCATCAAGACGTCGTTACCGTCAAAGGCGAGGACTGCACCGAAGACACTGTCGTGGGTGACAACGGGCACCTGGTTTGGGCTGTACCTCCCCTCCCGCACAAAACGGCCTCCCAGTTCCAGATCAAACCCAACACCGTGCACATCAGGGATCATTCGGGTATTGGTTCCCAAATCCCACGTCACGTCTAAAAGCTGGGCTTTGGGGGCGGAGATGCGGACACGCTGTTGAGTTTCCACATCCCAGATGTAGGCATCGACAGTTTCCTTCAAGTCATAGGGGGTCACCTGAATGGGAGCGCTGCGGTAGATGGCACCGTCTTCGGTAATGAGACGGAGGTAATACACGTTCCAGGCCTGATCATCCCACTGGGGTAAAAGAATCGTCTTGGTGTAATCCGTCACTCCAATGGACCACGGATTGCCCGTGGGACCTGGGATCCGTTCCACCAACAGTCGCGCCCAGGGATGGATCAAGTACTCGATCCGTCCTTTTTCTACCACCTCGGCCCAGGGCACATCCACCGAGAACCCTTGGAGGGGAATCTCCACCGTGAACACGGTCCTTTCATCCCCCAGAAAGACCATCTCCACCGCGTCATTGGCCGCCCGGTAAGATAGCCACTGGGCATAGGTTGCCCATTTTAGACAAGATTGGGCTCTGGCCACTTCAAAGGCACTGATCGCCCGCCCATTTGTTATGCGAATAGAACCATTGGTAAAATCGTTGGAATACTGTTCATCCCCCGGAACTGGCATGCTCCAAGAAAACCTCACCACCTGGTAATCCTGGTTCCCAGATCGCACCTGCATCTCCCGATCGAAATCGGCACTGAAAACCGGCAGGTAATTCTTCAAAATCTCGATGCGCTGCAGCTTCTGATCAGTACTTACCTTGATCACCGCTTCCCTGGGAGCAGTACTTGTAAAGGTCTCCCCTGGTCCGTAGCCGTCGATGGTGAACTCCACTTCGATAGGACGGAGCACCTGAGACAATGCCACGTGCATGGTGAAAGGCTGCTGAATCCGACTGGAGCTCACTAAGCAAAAACTCGCGGTGGCAATTTCTTCTCCGTTAACCTCCACAGCTGGCAACAACACATCCGTAGGACCCAAAGTGGCAGTGGGGATATTGAAGGTCCTCACCCCTGCGGCCAAATTCTCCACGGTCCATGGCTCCGAAGCATACACAACCTCCCCATCCTGCCGACGCACCACCAGACGGATGGTCCTGGTTCCTTGGGCTGCTACGGGCAAATACATTACTTCGCATTGGAAGTATTCACCCAGAACTATTTCTCTACGATGGCTAACGTATAGACCCGGTTCCGGCAAGGTAGCTAACTCGCCCATGCCAAGCCGCCCATAATAGTACATCAGGTCCGCCAGCACTGTGGACTTCATTACCGTGGGCTGCATATGATGGTTTTCACTAAAGTCATTCCAGCTTTCCACGTGTAGACCGTCGAGGTCATACTTGTAGACGAAATCCACCGTCTGGCGAAACTCTGCAGTACCACGGGGATCAATAACAAGGCCCCGCTCCGGCCGCCAATGTCCCGGCTTAGCCGTCAGCATCACCGCTTTCCTGACACCGGTTTCCCGCAAAATCTGGTCCCGGGCAGGGATCACCAAGTCCAGCGTCTGGCGGGTTTCCTCGGTACTATTGGCCCAGATCAAAACACCATCAAAGACTTCAAGATACTTGGCCACTTCGCTTTCGGTCTTCTGCAGTTGATACTGGGTATGATAAAGCACAAAGGGGTCGTATCCTGCGTCCCGGACAATGGACAACACTTCCCGATAGAACTCTGCGGGAAAGCGGGGTGCCGAATACACCCAGACCACAATCCTGCCGTCCCTCTTGTACATAGCATCCCAAACCGCTTTCACACTCTCAAGCTCCCGGATCAGATAATCAGCTACCCCCTCCGGGGTCTCGGGGATCTGAAAGTTGCCCAGGACAATCTGCTGCACATTGATCATCAACAGAATCTTTAGCCCCGCCTTGGTGGCAGCTTCCGCGTACTGGGCATAGGCCCGATCCACCATCACCGCGGTGGCACCGCACTCCGCGATCCTGCCGAATTCTTCTTCAATGGTTGCCTCCACCTCAAGTAGACTCTCATCTGCGTAGTTGAACCGACCGGCCCGGGAAATCACATTGGTGGGCATCGAGGGCATGCGGTGCACAATCAAGGGAATCTCCTTCTGGCGAGGCTCCGTGGGAATAGGCTCATCAACGAATCTAGGCTGCGGGGTCGGACCGCCCAACCGCGGGAGATCTGCTGTCACCGGTACCTCCGGCCCAGCCTCCGTTTCTACTGTTTTGGCGTCCATCGCCGCGGGGATCCCCACCAGTTGAAAGTTCCGTACAGCACCGGCGGCTTGCCGCATAGCACCAAAACCCACGTAGTTAATCGTTGGTTGCCTCAAGTATGTATACGTCCTTACCAGTTGATCATTGCAGTACCATTCCGCAGACCACTGCTCCTGGGTGGTATCCAAAACCACTTCCATCTTCACCCAACCAGCACTAGTGGAGTGATTCTGTTGACCAACAACCCCAGGGCCACTGAAGGTATTGCCCGGCAGACTGCGATCCCAGGACTGGAGCATCCAAGGCCCCGCACCGACGGTATCGTGAGAGAAGATGATGGTTTCCAGGCAATCCTGGGTGAATCCCAGTCCGAACCATTCTGCCGGCGCATTCCCTTCGGTGGGGTTCACTTCCAAAGAAAGACGGTAAACCCAGCCCTGCTCTGGTACAAAGGGCAAGAAGGCATTCCTGTTCTGATTGGATACTGGCCTGGAGATGGTACCATCCGCCTTCCAGTTGGGTGTGCCGGAGATGGCTGGGGTAATCCATCGGGCACCGGTCAAGCTAACGTCCGGACTCCGATCCTGTAAATCCAGCAGACCATCACCGGAAAAGGTTTCCAGGTAGATAATCTGGGGTTCGACCTGCTGAGCCACTGCTCCACCCGCAAAAACCACTAGTATTGCCCCCAATAGCAAAACCTGCCATGATAAGCGCATCATCCTCAGCTCCCTTATAGTATCCCGGGCCCAAGGGAATGGGCCCGGTCGTAGATCCCAGGGCAATAGCCCAACGGTCTACCGCTCCTCCACCGTTAAAAGGAAATTGCGAACTTGACCAGCTGCCTGGCGCATCGCACCAAAACCCACGTAATTGATGGTAGGATTGCCCCAGTAAAGGTATGTCCTCACCAGTTCACCGTTGTAATACCACTCCGCGCGCCAATCCTCCCTGGTTGTATCCAGGACGATCTCCAGCTTGACCCAGCCCGAGGCCGCAGGGTGCCTTGCTTCACCTGCGGTTCCCGGACCCGTAAAGGTATTGCTCGGCAGAGAACGATCCCAGGACTGCAGAATCCAGGGACCCGCTCCCACTGTATCGTGGGCAAAGATGGTAGTCTGGGGACAATCCGCAGTAAAGCCCACGCCGAACCATTCGGCCGGAGCATTGCCCTCGGTGGGATTGACCTCCAAAGACAGCCGGTACACCTTCCCAGCCTCGGGGACAAAGGGTAGAAAAGCATTTCGATTGTGATTATCCACCGGCCGCTCCGTAGTTCCGTCGGCCTGCCAGTTCACCAGCGCAGGAATAAGGGGACTGATCCAACCTTGGCCGGTATAGCTGATCTCCGGAACCCGACCAGCCAGGTACTCCTCAGGACTTCCCGAGAAGGAATCCTGGTAAAGGATCGTCACTTGGGCAAACACCATCGTCTGTACAGCAACCAAGAATATTACCAATAGTAGAAACACTTTCAACTGTCTCTTCATGGGTATTCCTCCCCAAGTAATATGATTTAGGAGTCTAACTCCTTGTTGCCTGTATCCACAAATTTCGTGCAATTCCAGTTAGTCTTTACTTGTCCTTCGCTGGTATCTCTCCCACCAGCTGGAAATTCCGCACTGCACCCGCGGCAAACCGCATAGCCCCAAATCCTACATAATTAATCGTTGGATTTGTTGCGTATTGGTGAGTCCTCACCTTTTCACCATCGTAAAACCATTCTGCTATCCACTGCTCTTCGGTGGTGTTTAACACAATCTTCAGCTCAACCCAGCCTTCTTTGGACGGAGTGTTGGCACCGCCTTGGTCTCCGGGTCCCACATAGGAAACAGCCACATGTTCCCGGTTCCACGCCTGGGCCCACCACGGACCAGCCATGATCACATCCCGCGAGGCGAAAATCTGTTCTGGCGATGGATCCTTGGCAAATCCGAGGGCAAAGAATTCGGCGGCGGCATCACCGGAAGTGGGATTCACCTCCAAAGAAAGGGTATAGATCCTGCCGTCCTTGGGGACAAAGGGAAGGAAAGCATTGCGGTTCTGCCGCGACGGTGGACTGGCCAGGGTTCCATCGGCCCGCCAACTAGGTACCGTATGGGTAATGATAGATAACCATGTAGCCCGCCCCTGGTCTGGCTGTTTGCCATGGAGAAACTCTGTGGGTGCCCCAGAGAAGGTCTCTAGGTAGATGACACCGTCATGGGTCTCGCCAGGATCCGGTGCCGGTGCAACAAGACAGCCCACCAGCAATAATGGGGCAAGAACAAGACAAAGAGCTTTGCGCACAGGGACAACACTCCTTTGCTTTTGAAATTGATTAGGCACCACCTTCATTGTCCGCGAGAACAAGGAGCATCGCTCTACCAACAACACTCAATCCAGCAATTCGTCCTCCTCCAACACCACATGCTTCATAGCAGTCCGCCGATGGGTGTAAATCACATGGATCAACCCATCACTGCCTTGGATAATCGCCGGATAACTGTACTCACCCGGTCCATCCTCAAGGACCGGGCCCGGAAGCCAGGTCTTGCCCTCATCAGGAGATACCGCAAGGTTTAAAGGTGTACGCCGACCCCAGCGAACTCCTTTGATCCACTTGTCATCGTCCCGGGGCTCCACCCAGTTTAGGACCAGAACCAAAAGCCCCGACCGTAAGCGGACCATATCAATGCCACTGTTATTATTGGGCAGGGTGGTCCTTTGGGTCTTGGTCCACGTACGTCCTTCATCCTTAGACCGGGTTTCGTAGATCGCACCGGACCCCGAGCGACAATAGGCCAGCAAAGTGCCATCGGCCAGTTCCACCACAGTAGGTTGGATCACCCAGTCGTCGTTTTCCACCGGTACCAATTCCCAGGTTACCCCTTGGTCCTCCGAACGCAAGAACATGGGAGTGCTAGCCACTTCGTCCTCCACCGGAATCAACCATACACCACTGCGTAGCTGAATCGGCTTGTTCTTCCCCAGGATGCCCGGTCGCTGTAGCAAGAGCTCCAGATCGGTCCAGGTTTCTCCATGGTCAAAGGAGCGCTTCACAAATAGCCAAGTACCCCCCTCGCACCAGGCCCCATAATTGACGGGGGCAATCAGCCAGAGGACACCGTCGGGACCGATAAACAGCTTCGGATTACCAGCAGCCCGCTTATGTACATTGACCACCACCCGGGGAGGCGTCCACTGATCACCGGTCCATTTGCTCAAAAGAATCCCGGAATCATCGGAGGATTCCCTTTCTCCAGCAAACCAGGCCGCCACCAGCTCACCGGTCTTTAGTTCGCAGATGGTCCCTGCATGACAGGTGGGCCAACGATCATTGCCTTGAAACACAAAAGTACTCTGCATCTTCCACACTCCCATCTTTGTCTTAAGAGCCCTAAACCTAGCCAGCAACACACATCAAGAGTGTCGCACCTTGCAAATGTAAAAATGCTTTGACTTACTGAACCTCAAGCAAAAACCCTAACTCCAGCTCGATCCGATCCAAGACCTGGGAAATGGTCCTGCGCCCTAGCAAAGCTTCTTGTAAGGGGAGACAGATCGCCTGTTCCACGTCGGGGTTGACCGCCCGCGGACTCAAACGCAAAGAGTCCCCAGCCACCTGCAAATACCGGGCTGCACTGACACCAAAGTGATCCTCCATATAAGCCACCCAGACGTCAAAATGCTGCCGAACCGCCGGCAATCCAGGCTCTAACACCGGATCCGCCAGAGCACACTTGAGAAACTGCCAGGCTACCTCTGGCTGTTCCGTGGTACTGGAAATCCCGATGGCACCGGGATCGATCCCGTTCGTCCCAACACCGTCGTAGGCTGGATAGGGCGCAATATCAATACTTTCACTGAGCATCGGATTTGCGTTTTTGATGTCCTGCAGCAGATAGACCCCAAAAGCCCGCATTCCCACATCCCGCTGGGTCAACACCTCCATATAATCCAAGCCGTATTCCCCGCGGACAGAATTGGACAAGAAGATCCGTTCCGTGAACAACTCCGCCAAGCGGACAACCGCGTCTTGGGAGGATTGTTGGCGCAACAACAGGGTACGACCATCATTGGCCAGGATGTCTCCGCCTAGGGCCCAGATTAGGGGGGCGTAATAGGACATTTGGTCTGTACGGGTGAATAGCCCAATGGTGTTGAAACCACTGCCATCGGGCACGGGGTCTGTCAGCTTACGGGCCGCCAGAATAAGGTTCTCCATAGACCACTGATCCTGGGCAATTAGATCGTAGGGGGTGGGGATTCCTGCCTCAAGAAAGAGACTACGATCAAAAAGAATGGTTTGCTGGGCCAAAACCCACGGCACACCGTAAAGCTGCCCCTCCCACCGAAAACTCTCCATCCCTTGAGGTAGGAAACCATCGCGAAACTCGACGTCCTGCTCCATCAAATCATCGAGGGGCCGCAAAGAACCCTGGGTGGCCATTTGGGGCAAACCCCAATAGGGAATGGCCAGGACATCGGGGAGCGTCCCTGCGATGGTCCATACCACAACCTTTTCCATGAAATTGTAACTGCCGGATACCCATTCATACTCAACCGCGATTCCCGTCTGCTCAGTAAATCTCTCAATCTGCGCCGTCGGCGGAGGACCAAACCCCGCCATTCTCAGCACTCCTTGGGCATGGACACCAAAACCGAAAAAAGCCATCCATACCAGCAACAGAACAGCCAAGCGCTTCATATACTGTCCTCCCTTTTGAGTTCTCGACTCGCCCCCATAGGCGGTTCATTATATGCGAACACCGTTCTTTATAAGTGTATTTCGACACGGGAGAAAGTGATTCCTGCTGGTCAAACATAAAAGGGAGAACATCGGAAAAGAATTCGAGAGGGAGGTAGTTTGCGCAGTCACGTCGCAGGACCAAGATGCCGGATAGCAGGCTATCCGGCATCGTAAAACTAGCTCGTCTTCTTAGCAAAGACCTCAGCGGCCAAACTCAGCTCCGCGGGGATATCTAACCCCGCAGGACATCTTGCTACACAGGTCCGACACTCGGTACAAGCTTCTGGACCCACTGGCTGTTCGTCGTAAAGTTTTCTGCCAAGTCCCTTCAGCTCCTCAGGATACTTCTCATGGATATGGCGGGCCTTCAGGATAACGGGAATATTGATCCCCTCTGGACAGGGCTTGCAGTATCCACAGCTTAAACAAGCGTAGTCCCGTTTCAAATCGCCTTGGCGTTCGTGGATTCTCCGGAGCAGTTCGTCCCGCTCCTCTTTCGTCATTGCCCCGCCTTCCTCGGCAATGGCCACATTGTTCCGCACTTCCTCCTCGGATTTCATACCCACCAAGGCGGTATGCACCGTATCTAAGGACAAAACGTACCGGAGACAACCCCGCACCACCGGGTCGTTACTATCGGCTCCCGGAGGCACCAGCTTACCACCGGACAACGCCTTCATGGCGATTACCCCGATGCCTACCTCCTTCGCCTGGGGCAAGACCTGATCGATGACCGCCTCTTCATCCAAGATATTGATCAGCAACATGATGGTCTCAAACTCACCGAGGGCGATGGCCTCCTGCATCACGTCCAGGGCCTGGTGGATCGTAATCCCAATATGTCTAATCTTCCCCTGCTCCCGGGCCTTTCGCAAGGCAGCGATGGCCCCATCCTCGGACATTACCGCCCGAAAACGTTCGGGAGTGGACACATTATGCAGTTGGTACAGGTCAATGCAATCCACTTGGAGATTCCGCAACGACGTCTCGATATCCTCCATCGCCCCCTGCATATCCAGCTTTGGTGTCTTCGTGGCAAGGAAAAACTCATCTTTACGATGCTTGATGGCTTTTCCGATCTTGATCTCGCTGTCGCCGTAGACGCGGGCCGTGTCCACGAAGTTGATCCCCAAATCTAAAGCAGTATGCAAAACCCGGGAGGCTGTCTGCTGATCCACATCGGGAAGCTTAATCGCTCCAAAGCTCAGTCTAGATACGTTCATTCCGGTTTTTCCCAAAGGAACATATTCCATCCCTACCACCTCTACCGTAATGTTTTCTTGGATACCCCTGGACTTTCCTTCCCCACAGGAAACCCAAATCCTGGACCAACCCTTCCCAAAACACGTGTCAGTAAGCTAGGTAGCAGGAAAGGCGAGCAAGAAAGGAAAAGACAGGCTCACCGTCCACACTCTGATTCTCTCTAGGCGGGTAGAAAAAGGGGGAAAGGATCGGGCCGGTGGGTTCGCTCCTGCGGGTAAAAAACTGGCTTTCGCATCGGTTGCACTGGTTCACCATCCCCAAGGGATGGCCCTACGGGCTCAGTGGGCAAGCAAGACCACCGTAGGCCTTCTGTACTATCATCTCAGCTAGAAAAAAAGAGCCTTGGCAAAGTCCCGATCCGGACCTTGCCAGGGCTGAACCTTTTACTGGGCGATTAAGCTGCGCAGAAGATCGATGGCCTTGAGAATATCGATCCGCTGCTGTTCCCCACTGATCTCCCGTTCGATGGTCAAAGGACCAGCATAACCTTGCTCCTTCAACTTAGCAATGAACAGAGGGAAATTCACCCGTCCTTCCCCAACGGCCCGTTCTCTCCCTAGGCGCGTACCGCAGGTGGGGTACTCTCCGTCTTTAACATGGACACCCTTAATGTAGCTGCCAAAAAGCTCCACCGCATCCACCGGGTTGGCCTTCCCATACATCAGCAAGTTGGCCGGATCCAGGTTCACACCTAGATTGTCGGTGCCCACATCGGCGATGGTCCGCAACAGGGTGACGGGGGTCTCCTGCCCCGTCTCAAACAGGAAGCTTTGACCACTGGCCTTCAGCGCCTGGGCGATAGACCGGACGGATACCACAACCTCCTTGTAGACGGGATCGTTGGGATCCTCGGGGATAAAACCAACGTGGGTCGCCACATGTTCCACACCGGCTGCTTCCGCCATCTTGGCACCAGCGATGATGGCCTCCTCCCGGCGATGCCGATAGGCCCTAGGCACCAACCCCAGGGTAAGTGGCCCTTCGGTGAGGTTCCAGGCCTTCGGTCCAGGCCAGCCGGCCCAAATGGCGGAGATCTCCACTCCCGCGTTGGCCGCGGCCCGCTTCATCGCTTCACCGGCCTGGGGACTCACCAAAGCGCCATTCCAACAGGACACCTGGCAGGTCTCCACCCCCAGCTCCGCCACCCGGACAAACTGTTCTTCCATATTCTCCTTCTGGCCAATTATGACTCCAAGTTTCATAAATAACACCCTTCCTACGTGTTTTTTCCTCACCTTTCGGTTCACCATACTCCCTGCCCACCAGGGTATTTCTTCCCCCCATCGCAGGCAACATACACCGTAACCCATATTGACGCGAGCTAGTCCCATCATTGGATATTTCGGCAAAATCAACGGCATCTTTCGACCGTCATTTGGGTTCATTATACCATGGTTGAAATTCCCTGTGAACAACCATGGTTAGGTTTCAGTGTCTCGAAACTTAGGCAAAGAAGGTCTTTTTCTGTTCCGGAACGAAGAAGAAAATATACAAACAACCGGGAACACTTGCCTTTGGGGTGGTCGAAGATGCCTGAGGAGCTGCTGGTGCGATCCGCCGGTTACGTACCCGACGATTCCCAACACTGGCGTACCAACGCCCATAGCAATCCCCACTGGGAACTGGTGGTAGCTGTCGGTAACCGCCTTCATTTCCAGCGGGGCACCCGCAAACTGGTGTTAAACGAGGGACACTTCCTCATCCTCTGGCCCAATGAAGTACACCGTTCCTGGGGAAATCATCCTAGCTCCTATGGGTTCTACTTCGCCCAGTTTGCCGCCTCCGTGGAAACCTTCGACAACAAAGTACAGTGTTCCATCGATGACGAACGGATCCTGCTGCCGGCCCATGGTTACTCCACCGCCCCGGAAGTACCCAAGTTGTTCGCGGCCATTGTACGTGAAACTACCACCCGTAGCCCTCACTACCGCTTGAAGATCCGCACCCTGTTCACCGACATCCTGATCACCTTAGCCCGTCAGCACCAATCCTTCGACCATGGGGCAGAGACAGTCCAGGTCACGTCACCGAAACGGGCCGAGGCGGTCTACCGCGTCCGGCGATTCTTGGAGGAGAATTATCGCCGGCCCCTGGGTGCAACGGATATTGCCCATGGGGTCAACCTCAGTTACGAATACGCCTGTCGCATTTTCCGCCAAGCCATGGGCATGACCATCGTGGAATACATCAACCACCTGCGGATCGAGGAGGCCCAAGTGTTGCTCTTGGAGTTAAAGGAAGGGCAGACCATCGCCCAGGTGTCCGAGCTTCTAGGCTTCAACGATCCCTCCTACTTCTCCCGGGTCTTCCGCCAGATCGTGGGCTCCTCCCCCAGTGAGTACATCCGCCATTCCTACGGCCGCTCCCTGGCCAAGTAAAGACCACCTTTGACAGGCGACCTTCTGCCTGGACTCCATCGGCAGGTATGCGCTCTGAAATCATTTGAGGGGGCTTTAGCCCCCTCGACTTAGAAGCGGTCGCTGAGGTCTGCGGTGATGGCAGCCACCAGCAATTTGACACAGGCATCAAAGTCGCCCAGATCGAGCATTTCCGATGCGGAATGGACATACCGACAGGGAATGGAAACGGCCCCGGTAGGGACGCCTTCCCGGGTAAGATGGATGGGCCCTGCGTCGGTGCCGCCGCCATCTAGCACCTCAAACTGGTAAGGTATGTCGTTCTGCCTGGCCACTTCCACTAGAAAATCCTTCACCTTGGGGTGGGTGATCACCGAGGAGTCCTTCACCTTGATTGCAGCACCCTTGCCCAGGCCCACGTTATTGGTGCGGGCTTCGGGGGTATCGCCGGTGAGGGTTACGTCCACCGCGATACCGAAGTCAGGAGCGATACCGAAGGCTGCAGTCTTGGCCCCCCGGGTCCCCACTTCCTCCTGGGTGGTGAAGACGTAGTAGATCTCGTTGTCGGTCTGGGGCGCCTGCTGGGCGGCGGCAATGAGGGCCGCACATCCCGCCCGGTCATCGAGCACCTTGGAGACCACCCGGTTGCCCAACTGGTCCACACCTTCGTTAAACACCGCCATGTCGCCGACGGAAACCTTCTTTTCCGCCTCTTCCTTGGAGGTACAACCGATGTCAATATACATTTTGGAGAGGTTTAGATCGGTGATCCTGTCCAACTTCTCGTGGTGGATCACTCCCACGGTGCCATCGGCAAAGCGCACCCGTCGAGCGACGAGCCCGTAGGGGTTCAGTCCGCCAACGTTGGAGAAGCGCAAGAACCCCTTATCGTCAATATGGGTAACGATAATCCCTATCTCATCCATATGGGCAGCCAGCATAATCTTCTTGCCACTGCCTCGTTTGATCCCAATCACATTACCCAGGGTGTCCCGCCGCACTTCGTCCACATGGGGAGAAATCAGTTCGGTGATTACCGTGGCGATCTCGTCCTCATATCCCGAAGGACCAAAGGCATTCACCAGTTTTTCAATCAAGTCTTTCATAGGTTACAAACCACCTTCCTGCAAGCTTTCAATGAACCCGCGCACCAAGGCCACCGCTCCCTGGATATCCTTCCGGCTAGCGATGGAAACGGGCGAATGAATGTAACGGCAGGGCACCGAGACAACGCCCACGGGAATCCCTGTCTGGGTGACATTGATCTTACCCGCATCGGTCCCCCCGGCCGTACTTCTCCTAAACTGATAAGGGATCCCTAGTTTCTCTGCCACCTGTACCAAGCGATCCACAATCTTCCGGGAAGCGATGACAGAGCCGTCCATGATGGTAATGGCTGGTCCCTTACCGACGCTGGTAGCATGCAGATGGGGATCGATCCCCGCCACATCGGAGGCGGTGGTCCCCTCCAAGACGATGGCCACATCGGGCATCACATCGTAGGCCACCACTCCGGCCCCCCGACCGCCCACTTCTTCCTGGACCGTGAAAGCACCGCAGACAGGCACTTTGAAGTCGGTACGGAGCACCTCGGCCACTACAAAACAGCCCACCCGGTCATCGAAGGCCTTCCCCTTCACTAAATCGCCGGGCAACTCTTCGAACTTGGTGGCAAAGCCGGCACAATCCCCTAGCTTCACCTTCTCCTTTGCCGCGCCTTCATCCTTCGCGCCGATATCTATACACATATCCTCTAGTTTAATGGGATGATTCCGCTCATCGGGCCGCTGCAGATGGATGGGCTTGGAACCGATCACCCCTGGTATCTTGTTGGGGCCCACCAAGACCTGCTTGGCCACCAGGACCCGGGGATCGATGGCACCCACAGGCTTAAACTTCAATGTTCCGTTCTTCTCAATGCTGGTAATCATCAGGCCCACTTCGTCCATATGGGCGGCCAGCATCACCTTCGGTCCGGTACCGGGTTTTTCCGCAATGAGATCTCCCAAGGCATCGGTGCGCAGACTGGCGTACTGGCCCACTTCTTCCCGGAGAATGTCCCGCACTTCCTGTTCCCGGCTGGATACACCGATGGCCTCACTGAGTCGTTTTAGTAGCACCGCAATCCCTCCACAAATTCAACATCCATTTCACTAATGAATAGGGCCATAAGGCGACCGGCGGTCTCCACATCGGCCAAATCCAGCATCTCCACCGGCGTGTGCATATACCGGAGAGGAATGGAAATCAGCGCGGTGGGTACTCCCGCCTGCACCACCTGGATAGCATAGGCATCGGTCCCGCCGGGATAGGGAGACGGTTCTATGCTGTACTCGATCTTCCAGCGGTCCGCCACGTCCTTGAGTTTGTCGAACAACTTCGGATGCACATGGGGTCCTAGACCAATTCCCGGGCCACCCCCCAGCTTCAGTGTACCGCCGCTTACACCGGCCATGTCCCCGTGGCCCACATCCACCGCGATGCCCACGTCCGGGAGAATACCAAAGGTGCTTACCGTTGCGCCCCGCACCCCCACCTCTTCCTGCACCGTAGCCACGAAATACACATCGGCCGTGTGGTGCAGCTTCTTCAGGGTCTGACAACAGGCGTATAGCGCTGCCACCCCGGATCGATCGTCCATGATCTTTCCCGCCAGCTTACCGTTCATGTCGATGGGTTCCTGCCGGAGGGTGATCATGTCCCCCACCGACACCAGTTCCTTGGCTTCCTTGCCATCCAGTCCCACGTCGATGAAAAGATCCTCCATCTTGACTGCTTTGTCCCGCTCACCGGCCAACTGCACATGGGGTGGCTTAGCCCCCACTACACCCAAAAGGGTTTTTTTACCGTGGACCACCACCTCGGCAGCGGGTAAGATCCTTTGATCCACACCGCCGATGCTGGAGAACCGGATGAAACCATCCTCTTCCACCTTGGTGACCACCAGACCAATCTCGTCCATATGCGCCGCCAACATGACCTTGGGGGCTCCGTCGCCGCTGCCCCTTTTCAACATGATCACGTTCCCCAGGGCATCTTCCCGGATTTCGTCCACATGGGGGGCAAAGGCCCTTCTCACCACGTCCGCCACCGGCTGCTCATAGCCCGAAACACCCGTGGACCTGGACAACTCCATCAAGAAAGTTTTTACATCCATCGCTTCCACCCTATCATTTCTGGTTGTTTCTGGTATCCTACTCATATATTCCTCACAGACTCGCCTTAACCTGCACAAAAGAGAAAATCCCAGGAACAATCCCTAATCCATCTTAATATTGACTTCTTCCATCCTTTGTATTACCCACGCAACACCTTTTAGTAAAGACTTTCCTACAACAAGACTTTAGCATATTCAGCCAGACCAGAGCAAATGGATCCCTGCAAAACAGGTCACGACTTTTTCCTCCAGGGATTTTCATGCTATACTAATGTCGGCAAAAGTCAGATTAGGAGGGTTACCGTTGAAACGCATTGGCATCTTGACCGGAGGAGGAGACTCTTCGGGAATA
Organism: Bacillota bacterium; assembly: GCA_012839765.1. NCBI lineage: Bacteria > Bacillati > Bacillota > Bacillota bacterium. Next base: position 12,104 of record DUMW01000064.1, on the reverse strand, counting down.
AATAAAGCCATTGTTACCATCGTCCGGGCCCTAGGGTACCGGGGAGTGGAGACCGTGGGCATCCGCAACGGCTGGCAGGGCCTGTTGGAGGGAGCCTGGGACACCTTGGCCCTCGAGGCCTGCAAAGGTTGGGAGTATCAGCCGGGGACACTTTTGGGCACAGCCCGGGTCAATCCCTTTACCCAGGGGAAGGACAAGCAGCTTCTGGCCGGCATTGAAGAATGCAAACTGGACGGGCTTATCGCCATCGGAGGCGATGACACACTGTCGGTGGCAGAGAAGCTCTCGGCCTTAGGTTTTCCGGTGGTGGGCATCCCCCAGACCATCGACAATGACGTCTACGGTACCGACCGCTGTCTAGGATTTGATACAGCGCTACACGCCATTGCCAAAAACGTCAACGCGGTGCGCAACTCCAACGCGGCCCACGCCCGGGACATGTTGGTAGAGGTGATGGGCAGGGATACCGGCTGGTTGGCCGTCTTTTCTAGCATCCTCGTCGGTGCAGACTACCTTCTGTGCCCGGAATTGGATACCACCATCGACGGACTCGTCTCCCGCTTCCAGGCACGAAAGAAAGCTGGTTGCCCCAGTTGTCTAGCCATCGTGGCCGAGGGCTTTGGCCTCTCCGCCCGGGGTGATTTGGAGCAGGCGGATGTTTTTGGCAACCTGGAGCTGGAAGGTGTAGCCTACTGGGTAGCTAAACAGGTACATGAAAAAACAAAACAAAAACCCAGAGTCTTGGTCCTCGGCTACCTGCAGCGGGGAGGCAGCCCTACCCCTACCGATCTATTGCTGGCCACCCGCTTTGCCGAAGGCGCCGTCTCCACCCTTCTGGCAGGTCAGAAGGGCATCATGATGGCGCTCCAACGGGATGAAGTGGTAAGGGTACCGCTGGCCGAAGTGGTGGGCCGGAAGCAGATAGTACCCCCCCAGTGGCTGGAACTGGCCAAGTTGGAGCTGGGGTTGTAACCCGGAGGACTTGATTAGAACCGCCCCAAGTTGGGGCGGTTTTGTCCTTCATAGTACCAGGTCCTGGGTGGGATCCCGATAGACCCCCAAAATCTCACCGAAGAAAAAGGTGTGAGAGGTCCTGGGTTTTGCCGAGGCGGTGTGCACCACCCGACAGGCATAATGTAAAGCGGCCTGCTTGATGCCCGGGGTCTGTACTCCCGGCAACTCCACGGGGATGAACCCGCGATCCACCCATTTGTCCGTATCCCGACCGGACCGGGTGCCGCAGTACTGGGCATCCTCGTCCATAGAGGGCGGCTGGATAGACACCACAAACTCCCCCGCAGCTTCAATGAGGGGATGGCTAAACCGTTCGGTCCGCACCGGTACGATGAACATGGGTTTGGACCACTGAAATCCTACAAATCCCCAGGAGATGGTCATCACATTGGGGTTCTTCCCCTCCTGTTTCGAAACCAACAGCACACCCTTTTCCAGTCTCTTGACGGTATAATCCACAAACTCCATCGGTGCACACTCTTGTAACATCGGGATCCCTCCTTGCACTAAAGCTCCACCAACAGCGTCTTGATCTCAAAAGGCTTCAGCTCAAGCTCCACCCGCTGGGCATTGATGGCAATAACCACCGGGTTCTCCTCCACCAGGTTTGTCTCGGCGACCCGTTTCGCCGCCGCAGGCAGGGTGAGGGTGACACGGCTGCGCTGTCCCACCAGCTCACCGAAACGGATGACCACACCGAGGGATTTCTCCGCTTTCTTCACCGCATGGAGGAACACCTGGCCGCCCTCAATCCGAAGCAACTGCTGGCTGGACAGATTCAGCTGTTGGTCGTCTAGAATTTCCACGCCATAGGGCACGTTAAGCGCGTGGGCTTCCTGTACCACACCGGCCTCATGCAAGTTCCCCACATGGGGCAGGAAGGAGTAGGTGAACACCTGCACTCCTTGATCCGCATTCAAATCCGGGCCATAGGCGGACTTTAGCAAAGTCAACCGCAGCTCGTTGCCAATGGCCTCATGGCCATACTTGCAATCATTGAGTAAGGCGGCGCCATAGCCGGTTTCCGCGAGATCGCACCACTTGTGGCCACAGACCTCGAAGCGGGCCTGATCCCAGGAGGTGTTATCATGGCTGGGACGGGTAATGTACCCGTTTTGGATCTCGTAGTTGACCTCCCGGCTATTCACATCCACAGGGAAGGCTACCTTCAACAGGCGATGGACTTCATGCCAATCCACCTTGGTCTCGAAGTCAATGCGCTTGCTGTCCCCATGGAGTACAATGTCCTGTACCCACTTGGAACCGGCGCCGAAGTCGCGGGTAACCCGCACCCGGACCTGGAGAGGTCCTTCCTCTACCACTTCCAGGGTACCGCCGGTCACTTCCTCCACCGCAGCCCGATAGAACCGGTCCACATCCCAGGCATCCCAATACAGAGGCAGGTCCTCGGCCAGAAGCACCACGTTGCCCCGCTTGCCTTGGGGCAGCACTTCCCGCTGGGCCTCTTTATCATATACGGAAAGTAGTTGACCGCTCTGGTCCACCTGGACCTTGATCAGATGGTTTTCCAGGTAGGCAATGTCCTTTTCCACCCGCACCGACACAGGATTCTCCGGTTGCACCGGACACGGTCCCGGCTGCAGGTAATAGGCCCGCAGTCCCGTGGCCGCCACATCCGGTTTAAAGACCAATCGCTCAGGACTCCACTGGCTAGGCACAGGATTACCCTCTCGGTCCACCACATGGACTGGCCCATCGGCCGGCAAAGCCACATCGTTCACCACACACTGGCCAATGCGGTTCCGGTCCGGATCCACAGATCCCACAGGAATGGAGACGGGATCCTGCCGATCCCAATTGAGGGTGTTCAGGAGCACCAGCTGTTTTCTGCCGGTGGCGACCTTACCCAACTGGCTATAGATATCCTCTTTGGCCCGTTGCCGTAGTTCTAAAGCCTTCGTGGCCACATCGGTGTAGATGCGGTCGCAATCCTCATAGACCCGCTCAATGGAGGAACCGGGAAGGATATCATGGAAATGGTTGGTGAGCACCGGCTTCCAAAGTTCTGTAAACTCCCGCCCCGGGTAGTGGCCCGTAAGCAGATAGGCCACCGTGGCCAGCATCTCCGTTTCCCGCAGCAAAAACTCGATCTTTCGGTTGTTGCGTTTGGTCCAGGCCTGACTGGTAAGGGTACCCCGGTGCAGCTCCAGATAAAGCTCACCTCGCCAGCTGGGATACCTGTCTTGGTTTTTCGCCAGTTTCTTCATGAGATCGCTGACGGTACCGAACCTGGCCTTGGGGCAACCCTCCAGATCCACCACCCGATTGGCAAACTCCATGTTCTCCATGGTCATGCCACCGCCGCCGTCACCAAAGCCCACCGGATGCACCATGGTATCCGAAAGCTCCTTGGGTTGGAAAGCCCGCCAGTGGGCCCACAGGGAACTGGGGTTAATGGAACCATTGTAATTAAGCTTAATATAATGGGACAGGATGGTGGTGCCATCGATCCCTTCCCACTTAAAAAGGTCATAGGGGAACCGGTTCGTCTGGTTCCAACCGATTTTCGAGGTAATGAAATAGTCGATACCGCACCCTTTAATGATCTGGGGTAGGTTCCCACTGTAACCGAAAACGTCCGGTAACCAGAGGGTATCGGACCGTACGCCCAGCTTCTCCTGGAAGTACTGTCCTCCCACGAGGAATTGACGAATTAGAGACTCGGTGCTGGGCACGTTGGTGTCGGCCTCCACCCACATACCACCGTTGGCTTCCCATTTCCCCGCGGCAATGGCCTTTTTGATCCGCTCAAAAATCTCCGGATAGTACTTCTCCGCGTATTCATAGGCCTGGGGCTGGCTTTGGAGGAAGATGTACTTGGGGTACTCCTCCATAATCCGCAGCTGGGTCGCAAAGGTACGACCACACTTGCGGATGGTCTCCGCTAGGGGCCAAAGCCAGGCGATGTCAATATGGGCATGGCCCATCATATGCAAAGTAGGTGTGGTGGGTGAGTTCTGGGAGCTGAGCAAGGGAGCAAGCTGCTTACGAGCTTCCGCAAACTGCGCCCTCTGCAGCTTTACATCGCTGGTATCCCAGGTGATGCTGTCGATCACATCATTTAGCGTATCCAAAATCCGGGCCCGCCGCAGGCTGTCCTTGGGCAGTTCCTTCGCCACCTCAAAGAGGGTGACAAGATCAAAGTACAGATGCCAAACCACATCGTTACGTCTCACCAACCGGCAATGTCTGTACACCGGTCGGGTCCATTGGTTATCCGCCAACTGGACGGGCACGGCATTGACCTTGGGGATCAGGTGTCCCGCGTAGGATTCGATCAAGACCGTATGCTTCCCCGGGGCCAGTTCTTCAGCGGACAAAGGAATCTCGTGATGTTCCCTATCGATGGCAGCGCTAGCTTTCCCGTCGATATAGACAATGGATTCTCCTCCGGTCTCCACCTGCAGGAAGAGCTTCTCCCCCGGTGCTTCCTTGAACTCATATGTGCTCTTGAACCAGGCGCTCTCCCATTCTTCCCCCCAAGGGGTACCAGGACTGATCGGAACAAACTGGAGATGGTCGATCTGTAAATGGCGAATATGTTCTTTGGTAGGTGCCATGACCACTTCCAGGTCCATCACCGGTTCATAGAACCAATGCTTCAACCACTGGCAACGCTTTTCAATCTTTTTTATGTCCTGTTCCGTGAACATGTTCTTCACCTTGCCCTTCTTCTTGATTGTGTTTCACCTAACGAAATCTATGTGAAGGCCAGGATTCTTTCTATCGTGGAAGGCACCGTCACCACAATTCCCATATTACCATATTCCCCCTCAACGTCAATTGACTGAAGTCCCGTAATGGCCGTTACTAGTGTGGCCCAACCAGCGGAATTCTTCCCATAGACTATACCCCCGCTTCCTTTGGAGACTTAGGTGGTAGAACAATATCGGGGAACACCTCTTCCCGCAGATATAGTACGTCACTTCAGTGGAAGGAAAATCCTAATGTCCGGTGGTCAGTGGGACAGTTTTGTCCCCGGTTCCTGGAACTTGCCTTGTCTTCGGTAGACAAAGGCAACCACGCTGCTCCTTGGTGAGACTTCGGGTCGGGATCTTGACCGATACGAACCTGACCATGGTCGCAACAGCCGATGCTTTAAAATCCTGTCGAAAAAAATGTAAAGTCGTAGTGAATTACTGATCCCCCGGGTAGGAAATACCCCGGCTAATCAGGCGAAGAAAGAAGGCCCCGAGGCATCCCTTTTCAGCAGTTCGGGATGCCTGTGCGGGCCAGCGGTTGACTGCAAAGAAACCAAGGGTTTTGCTCCCAAGTCGGTATAGAAACAAGATCGGCTGTCGTCTCCGGGAAATCGCGTCTTGCCTAGGACCACGTCCTCAAGAGAGTAAACAAAGCCTTAAACCTATGGCCGAATTTGGATCGGGGCAGCGGACAATACATATAGGGGATACGAATCTAAGGCCAAGGAGTACTCTCCCGTTGGGGACTGGTGTACGCTCCGGCCTCCCATGAAATCAATGACCTCGACGACTGTGGCGTCGGTGTTCACCGTCACCTCTTGCGGACCGTTGACCGACCAGGCGGCGCAGACGTACTGGTCACCCCTGGCAAACAGGTAAGCGTAGAGTCCATCGGTCAACGGCAGAGGACCGATGGTCTTGGTGCCCTCCAGCACCCGGGTCATGGTGGCAGCAGCCATGGCCACCGGCTTAGGGGAGATGGCGGTAGCGCCAAAGTTGTGTTCTTCCATGCTTAGATTGAAGCATAGTCCATAGCCGCTTTCTCCGGAATAATCTGCGGTATAGAACAGGTAGGTAATATCCATCCCCTCACCGAGGAAGATGATATGGGCGCGAATACTGTAGGCCGCTTGGCGATCGAGAATCTCGGGGGTCAACAAATCATAACTGGTCCGATAATCCAACCCCCATTCGGTTTGAAACACTTTGGCCTCAGGCCCCAGGTATGTATCCACCAGACTGCGTAGCTTCCTGAGGTTTTCAATCAAACCCTCCTCGGGGGGCTGGCTTTCCGGTTGCAACTGGCCCCAGTAGTACCCGTGGACTGCGATGCCGTCCAGGTAATCCTTAAGTCCTGCCGGAAGCAGACGGGCCAGCTCCTCCACCGCCACATCCAGAACACCATAGCCCGGTCCCATGACCACCGCCTCGGGATCTCCACGGTGCAACCCCTCATAGGCACTGGCATACATCTGAATGAACTCCTCATCGGTACCCTTCCAGTGCCAATCGGGCTCCCAATGCACCTGGTAATACCCATGGCGCATGTCAGCAAAATGGGTTTGCCTGCGGACATAGTCTTCCGCGGCTACCTTGGCGAGAAAATCACTATATTGTTCATAGTCCAGCGGCGGGTAGGCTTGACTTAAGGGATGGGTGAGTTCCGCCGGGCTCTTCGGTGCGGTAGAAGGATCGGGCCAAGCAATGGCCCAGTAGGGCAGCCCGTCAATACACGTTAGCAGAGACAGTTCGTTCTGGGCCTCGTAGGAGGGATAAAGGAACTCCCAGCGATTGAGCTTCGGTTCGTATTGTCCAGAAAACTCCGGTTCCAACTGCCGCCAGCTTCTAGCATGATTCACCCAGCGGACCCCCAAGAGGTGATACAGAGGATCATAGGGATCGCCCAACATGAAGACTCCCGTATCGAGAAAGTTAGTCCCCTGGATCCCAAACCTAGAATCGTCCCGATGCACAGGCCGCAGGGGCTCAACCTCAGGCAGCACCCCGAAGGTGGCGATTCCCGCGGGCCTGCTGCCCATTTTGGGCAATCGGGAATTGGAGCCTTTAACGGTAGCCTGGATTTCATAGTACCCGGGTCTCAACCGAGGAAGGACAAGGGACTCTTCATAGATTTCTAATCCCGCGGGAAGATCCAGAGTGCCAAAAAGCACTCTGGATCCGAAAAAATCCTTGATTTCCCACTCTAGCAGATCCGCCCGGTCGTAGGCCTGCCGCTCCACCCGAAAGGTCAGGGTTACCTCCTCGTCGGGTTGAAAGATACTGTAACGGGGCCGGGAGGTAGTAACGGATACCTGGTCCTTCATCTCTTCTCCTCCTATGGCCGTAATCTGCAGCTGATCAAAGTACACCGGAGTATCGCTCCCCTGCTCTGGGTGACGGATAATGACAAAGGTCGCAAAATGTTCCGCGTCACCGTGGGTAAAGGCCCGATCCGTCCACAGGGGAGTCCATTGACCGCCACTGCCCCGGTATACCGAAACCGTACGTTTCGTATAGTCGATCACCAGCCGCAGGTCGATCCAAAGGCCCGGCGACAAGGAGTTGGGAACGAAGACCCAATCGCTGCCACTTTGCAGCCCCCAACGGGACCCTTCATCGTGGAAGAATAGCACCGCACGCCGGCCGGCGCTGTCTAGGGCATAGAACACCACTTTGGAGTCCCGATCCGAAAGCTGCAGTTTAAAGGTGATCTCCACCTGCCTGGCCCCAATTAGCTCCGGGAAAGCCTTCGTCAGCTCCGCGGGAAGGAGCACTTCTAGCGCATACCCCGTTCCATCGGGGGTTACAGTATTTTGAATCATTCCATGACCGTATCGCGAGGTCCAACCGTCTTGCCCACCGACGAGGCCCGGTTGATAGTGGTCAAAATCAACCACGAGGGGTCCGCTGGCCCCAAGGACGCCGGTCATCAGCAGTACGAAGCCCATGGTCAGCAAGACCAACTTCCCTTTGTTCATCCTGCACCGAACCTCCCCTAGTCTTGGCGAATCTCGATGTTGTCCACGTAGATCGGACTGGGGTCCCCCTGTCCCTCATACCTGATCAAGGCCAAACGGGCAAAACCCGTAGACTCATCATCAATGAAGCCCATTCCGGACCAAAGGGTGGTAAAGCCTGATCCTGTATCTACCTCAACGGTGAACTGCTTGCTGGAAAAGTCCAATCGGATTACCACATCGATCCAGACTTCCGGGGTGATCCCTGCAGAGACGGTTTTCCACGTCTGACCCTGATACTGAATGCCCCAGTAGTCCCTTTCGTCATGGAAAAACATCATAATCGACTTGCCTTCTGGATCATAGGCCCTCACCACTACTTTGGCTAAGGGATCCTCCAGCAACAAAGAAAGACCAATCGTCACCACACCATCCTTACCCGTCTCGGAGAATACTTTCCCCACATCCGCAGGCAAGGCTAACTGTAAGGCCTTCCCCGCACCGCCAAAGGCTTTGGCACTCTGGATGATACAATTCTCATAGGTATCCACCCAACCATCCTGTTGGTTGATGGTACCTTCCACCAAGTCATCAAAATTCTCCACAACGATACCACTGTTCCACCGGGTCTTCATGCTCTTCGATGCTGATACAGCTGGTCAAGCTAATCACCATGACAAGTAGTAACAGAACACGAAAACGGGACAGCATAGTGTCAACTCCTTTCCAGGTTAACTTGGGAAAAATCCTACCAGTTCATCCCTTACAACCACAGGACTCCCGGACAACTAACCGTGGCTTCAAGATCAATTTACTAACCACTGACGTTCCCTGGTCGTCCATTAGACCCAACAGCAAATCCACCGCTTTCTCCCCCATCTCCTGCCACCGCACATCCACCGTGGTTAAGGCAGGGCTAATCAGGGCTCCGGACTGGATATTGTCGAAACTGCCGATGACAAAATCCTCCAGGACCCGAAGGCCCATCCTCTGGGCATGCTTGATCACCATCATGGCCTGCAGATCCGAGTGGGCAATTATCGCTGGCTTGATGCCGGCCTCCTTCATCCTCGTCAGCCACGGGAATTGCTCCCCTGCGGTAATGATATACTGCTGTGCCGGCGGGATGCCCCGCTCGGTCAAAGCTTCCTTGAAACCCAATTGCCGCTGCGTGGCCACCGTGACGGGTGAATCGCTCTTTTCCCCGAAAAAGGCCAAACAGGTATACCCGTGATCCAACAGGTGCTCCGTCAACAACCTGCTACCGTATTTTTCCGCGGCACAGACGGTATGAATGAGTGGCTCGGTGACATAGCGATTGATCACCACAAAGGGAGTCTTCCGCTCCATCAACTCATGCACCACTTCCGTGCACTTCTCATACTCGAAGACTATATACCCCGCACATTCACCGGCCCGGATGGCAGCCAGGCCTGGTGACGTAGGACCAGAGGCAGAAAAAAGTTCAATGGAATACCCGGTCTTATTAGCTATCCGTTGCATGGAATGTAAAACGTAGATCCCCAACTGCCTTTCGGGGTTAATAAGGGTCCGATCGGTGGTCATCACACCGATGATGTTAGACCTTTGTTTCGCCAGCATACGCCCGGCCCGATTAGGGCTGTACCCCAGTTTGGCAATGGCCTCTTCCACCTTCTGGCGGGTTTCTGTGCCCACATAACCGCTACCAGTCAGGACCCTGGAAACGGTAGATTTCGACACACCGGCCCGTTTGGCCACATCCAGGATAGTGGGCGTCCGTCGCTCCTTGGTCATCTCATCCACACTCGCTTGTCTCCTTCTCCGACCCACAAATGATCACCAGCTCCAACCCGGAAACATCAAAGATAAGCAGGCTGTGATACCAGGTTCCTTTGCACGTGCTCGTGCATCCTGCGGGCTGCATCCTCCGGAGAGATAGTGCCGTTAACCAGCATCTTCCAGGCCTCCGTCAACCCGTTGCTTATATTCGCCCAATTGCGCATTCGGATGGCGACCCGCGGCTCGGCATAGGTTAACATGTCCATGTAATAGTAAATGTGGTCTACTTTCTGTCCCTGGACCGCGAAGAACACATCGGCATAGGACAACCTTTGGGGCCAATCCCCAATTGCAGTTTTCCTGGCTTCCATGTTCTTGTCGGTCAGACGACGGAGTAGATCCCAGGCCGCTTCCACGTTGCCGTCCTTATTGACGGTAGCCCAGACCCCCATCACAGTGGCGGCTTTACCCGCCGGACCCATCGGCATGGGCACCACATCCACCGTATCGAAATTGGTCCGCAGATTCTGGGTAAACATGGCCAGTTTCCCGGTGGCAAATTGGTTCCATGACAACTCACCACCACCATAGCCGCCGAAGACCTCCAAGATATCCTTTTCACTCACCATCCAATCATAGTTGAGATGCTGTTCCTGAACCCAGGTAAGCCACTGGATCGTCTCTGGCGAGTACAGGAGAGAATTCTCCTGGGCCTCATCTGCAATCTTTACGCCCCATGCCTTCCACATGGACTCGGAGGGAGAACCCATCTGTGAAAACCCGATCTGCTCAGCCCTCCCGCTGGCGTCGCGAATCGTCAGTTTCCGGGCTGTCTCGGCCAAGGCGTCCCAAGTCCATTGCCCTTGTTCCCAAAGCTCAGGCGGTGTCACCAGGCCCGCTTGGCCAAGGAGCTCTGGATTCCACATGATGATTTCCCCCAGACTACATTCCGTGGGGATACCCAAAAGACGCCCCTGCTCATCGGTACACAGATCAACGAAGGCCGGTACAAAGTCATCCAGATCGTATTCCGGATCCCCTTCGGCAAAGGGGCGGAGATCCATACCCACGTACTTTACCAGATCCCATTCCACATAGCTGCTATGTACAAAGATGATATCCGGTGCTGTACCGGTCATCACCATGGGAAGCAGTTTCTCCCAATACTGCCACAAGGGCAGAACCATAAAGTTGACCTTGATCCCTGTTTCCTCTTCAAATTGGGCAATGATCTCACTTTCTGCGAATTCACTGCTGGAAATGTCCTTCCAATGGAGAACAGTTAGCATATCTTGGGCCAAGACTACAGGACTTGTCACCAGCAGTAGGACCACAATAATCACGATAGACTTCCGTGCCTTTTTCACCATGGGCACTGTCCTCCTTGTCCGAAGTATCTTTGTTACTCCCTTAAGCTTGCCAACGCACCCAGCTGCTCGAGGAACTCCCCTGGGATCTCCCCGGTTGGTCCTATGGGCACATCCCAGCTAATGGTCCCCCCCTGGCCAATCACCTGTTTTGTGTACCCTACCACAAACTCCGTGCAAAACCGCGGTTTTCCACCTCCCCAAGTGGCCCCTAGATATGTCAAGATGTGATACTGCACCTTTTCAGGAATTGGCCCCCGCGCCACCGGAAACACGGTAGATATTTCCCCTGCCGTATAATCCTCATACTCCGTCAAAGAAGTGACCGGGACCCTGACCCCGGGATTGAAAGCAACAATGCTCCCGGGATTTCCCGCCTTTGCCGCCTGGGCAAAGCTTTCGAAATTTGGCGGGTCCGGGTATTGATACATGTCTTCGGCGAAGTAGCAGCCGTCAAACCACCAACCCTTCACCTGTTCTCCCCACCGGAGAGACCACTCCCGGATGATGGCCTCCCACTTCCTTTGGAAAGAGGCCAGTCGTTTGCCCTTCCTGGGGCCCCGGGAGTCGGGCCAGGGGGTTTGGGACCCCCATTCCCACTCCAACTTCTCCTGGGCCCGTTGGTCTAGGGTGGGAGCTCCGCTGGGAAGATACACCAAAAGCGGAATCCCCACCGGAGCCAAGGCAGCGGCCAAGTCCGCAATTAGATCCCGTTTGGAACACTTACTGGGAACGATGCCGACAATCTCATCATAGGTTTCGTTGGGGGCACAGTAATGGCCGGAGTTCTGACCGATTGTAAAGAAGCAATACCCGGGATTAATCTGCGCCAGCTGCTGGGCAAACAGAAGGGTATCAAAGGAATCCACCCGCTCATTCCACGCCTCCGCTGACATGCCTTCACTGCCCAAGTAATGAAAGAACACACCCCACCCTGCTTCCTTGAACCAGTGCGACATCGAACTCACTCTCCTCGTCCACGGCGCGTTCCCATAGCCTTTCAGAATCAAGCCTGCCCCCAATCAAAGCAGGGCCAGTTCCAATTGGTTTTAGTTCTAGCGAAATTGTGGTACCGTTCCCTCATGCTTGTATATTACTTTTCGACATTGATCCGGTATTTTGCACCCTTGCACGCAGAAGCCGTTGAATTTTTTTCTTAGGTTCTTGCGAGGTATATCCTCTCATCATATCCTGCCAATCTAAGCAACTTCAAAATCTCAGGAGAGGTATTCGTTGGCAAGTAGCGTTCCGTATGAGTCCCGTGGTGAAGGTAAACCACGGAG
>DUMW01000063.1 GCA_012839765.1 Bacillota bacterium | reverse complement strand
GCTTCCAGTAAGTCTTGACACATCTAAGCAGGTGGTGCTAAAATGTCAAAGTATGTGTCGGGGCATAGGTGAAGGCGCAATGACATGACAAAAAGCGGCCCATGGCCGCTTGTTCAATGTGGGAGTGAGGATGCATGCCACACCGCCTGGAACAGGGAAAGCGGGTTGTTGGCCTGAAGCAAACTACGCAAGTTGTCAAGGAGAACCGCGCGGAGGTTGTTTATGTGGCAAAGGACGCCGACGAACGATTGACAGGACCGCTCATGGAATTGTGCCGACAGAAGAATGTGGAGATTGTCATGGTGGAGACCATGAAGGAACTGGGTACTCTGTGCGGGATCGAGGTAGGAGCTTCCACTGCGGCAATTTACGACGGAAAGGAGGGATAAGATGCCAACAATCAATCAGTTAGTGCGTAGAGGGCGTAAGAGTGTCAAGAAGAAGAGTGGCGCGCCAGCTCTGCAGTATATCTACAACAGTATTCGGAATGAATATAAAGAGACCGGAGGTGCCCCGCAAAAACGCGGTGTTTGTACCCGTGTTTCTGCCATTACGCCAAGGAAGCCTAACTCGGCGCTACGAAAGGTAGCTCGTGTGCGTCTTACCAACGGCATCGAAGTTACCAGCTATATCCCCGGTGAGGGTCACAACCTGCAGGAGCACTCCGTGGTTTTGATTCGCGGTGGCCGAATTAAGGACCTGCCGGGTGTGCGCTATCACGTCATCCGGGGAACACTAGATGCAGAGGGTGTGAACAACCGGCGCCAAGGTCGGTCGAAATACGGTGCGAAAAAGCCCGAATAATGGCAGGAGGGTTAATGAATGCCGAGAAGAGGTAAGTTGCCAAAGCGGGATGTACTAGCAGATCCCGTTTATAACAGCAAGACAGTGACCCGTCTCATCAACAAAGTGATGTTGGACGGGAAGCGCAATTTGGCGGAGCGAATCGTCTACGGCAGCCTTGACCTGATCAGGGAAAGGACCAACCAGGACCCCTTGGAAGTGCTGGAGACTGCCATGAAGAACATCCAGCCTGTCCTGGAAGTGCGTCCCCGGCGGGTGGGAGGAGCCACCTACCAGGTGCCCATGGAAGTAAGGCCCGAGCGCCGTGCTTCCCTGGCTTTCCGTTGGGTTGTGGATCAGGCAAGACAGCGGTCCGAGCGGACCATGATTGAGCGCTTGGCCGCGGAGATTCTCGACGCCGCAAACAATACCGGCGGTGCGGTGCGGAAGAAGGAAGAAATGCATCGTATGGCGGAAGCCAACAAGGCCTTCGCCCATTATCGCTGGTAATTCCGGGCATTGGGCCCGAGGAGGGAAAAGTTATTGTTTACGCGAGTTCCACTGGAGAAAACGAGGAATATTGGAATCATGGCCCATATCGACGCCGGGAAGACAACTACCACCGAGCGGATCTTGTTCTATACCGGCCGTCTACACCGACTGGGCGAAGTGCATGAAGGTGCCGCCACCATGGACTGGATGGTGCAGGAGAAGGAGCGGGGGATCACCATCACCTCTGCTGCTACCACCTGTGTGTGGCGGGATCATTATATTAACATTATCGATACGCCCGGACACGTGGACTTTACCGTTGAGGTGGAGCGCTCCCTGCGCGTGCTCGACGGCGCGGTGGCGGTGTTTTGCGCGGTAGGTGGCGTTGAGCCCCAATCGGAGACAGTCTGGCGTCAAGCGGATCGCTATGGAGTTCCTCGGATCGCTTACATCAATAAGATGGACCGGGTGGGCGCCGATTTCGAACGGGTTGTGGAGATGATCCGGACCCGGCTGGGTGCCAACGCGGTGCCGATCCAGCTTCCAGTGGGTGCCGAGGATACATTTAAGGGTCTTATTGATCTGGTCAGCATGGTGTCTATCACCTACGCAGACGATCTGGGTACGCAACGTCATGTGGGTGAGATACCGGCGGATTATCTAGATGCAGCGCAAATGTACCGGGAACAGCTGATCGAGGCTCTGGCGGAATTGGACGATGAGTTGATGGCTGTCTACCTTGAGGGAGCAGAGCTGACGGAAGAACAGCTGAAACAGGCCATCCGCAAGGCTACTCTATCCGCCCAGATGGTCCCGGTGCTCTGTGGGTCATCCTTCCGGAACAAGGGTGTGCAATCCCTGCTGGATGCGGTGGTGGACTACTTACCATCACCTGTGGATCTACCAGCGGTTACCGGGATCACCCCTGACACCAAGGAAACGGTGGAGAGGCGGCCTGCGGACGATGAGCCGTTTTCAGCGTTAGCCTTCAAGATCATGAACGACCCTTACGTCGGCAGACTGGCGTACTTCAGGGTGTATTCAGGGACGCTGTCTACGGGCAGTTATGTGATGAATTCCAGTAAGGGTAAACGCGAGCGGATCAGCCGGCTTCTGAGGATGCATGCTAATCATCGGGAGGATGTGACGGAGGTATCCGCGGGAGACATCGTGGCCGCAGTGGGATTGAAGTTTACTCAAACTGGTGATACTCTATGCGATATCGATCATCCCATAGTTCTGGAATCCGTTGAGTTTCCGGAACCGGTGATCAATCGCTCCATCGAGCCGAAGAGTAAAGCAGACCAAGACAAATTGGCTATCGCCCTTGCCAAGTTATCCGAGGAGGATCCCACTTTCCAAGTGCGAACCGACGAAGAGACAGGGCAGACCATTATTTCCGGTATGGGAGAGCTACATTTAGAGATTATCGTTGATCGCTTGGTTAGGGAATTCAAGGTGGAAGGAAACGTGGGTAAGCCTCAGGTGGCCTATCGGGAAACCATCACCGAGCCGGCCAGGGCCGAGGGACGCTTTGTCCGGCAGTCCGGTGGACGTGGGCAGTATGGCCATGTGGTCATTGAGGTGGAGCCCTTGGAGCGAGGCTCTGACTTCATCTTCGAGAACAAGATTGTGGGCGGTGTAATCCCGAAGGAGTTCATTCCTGCGGTGGAAGCCGGAATCAAGGAAGCACTCATGTCGGGTGTTCTCGCGGGGTTTCCCGTGGTGGACGTGAAAGTGACCCTGGTGGACGGTTCCTACCACGAAGTGGATTCTTCGGAATTGGCTTTCAAGATTGCCGGGTCCGTAGCGCTCAAAGAAGCGCTGCGTCGGGCTAAGCCTGTGCTCCTGGAACCGGTGATGCAAGTGGAGATCGTTACACCAGAGGAGTTTGTCGGGGATATCTGTGGAGATATCAATGCTCGCCGGGGTCGAGTCGAGGGAATGGAACACCGGGGCAACACCCAGGTGGTCCGGGCCCTAGTGCCCTTAGGGGAGATGTTTGGTTATGCCACCGACGTCAGGTCCCTGACCCAAGGACGCGCCACCCATGTTATGCAGTTCCATAGTTACGCTGAAGTACCCAGCAGCGTTAGGGATACAATCATGGAGAAATACTCCTAACAGCGAATTCAATCAAGGAGGCAGCTAAATTGGCTAAGGCAAAATTTGAAAGAACCAAACCACACGTGAATATTGGTACCATCGGTCACGTAGACCATGGCAAGACCACTTTGACTGCAGCGATCACCAACGTATTGGCGAAGAAGGGTGGCGCCGCGGCGAAGCGGTTCGACGAGATCGACAATGCCCCTGAAGAGAAGCAGCGTGGTATTACCATCAACACCTCCCACGTGGAGTATGAGACCGAGAAGCGGCACTATGCTCACGTGGATTGCCCTGGTCACGCTGACTACGTTAAGAACATGATTACCGGTGCAGCCCAGATGGACGGCGCGATCCTTGTGGTATCCGCGGCTGATGGTCCGATGCCCCAGACCCGGGAGCACATCCTTTTGGCCCGTCAGGTTGGCGTGCCCAACATCGTGGTATTCCTGAACAAGGCCGACATGGTAGACGACGAGGAGCTTATGGAGCTTGTGGAGATGGAAGTGCGGGATCTTCTGAGTGAATACGAGTTCCCTGGGGATGAGGTTCCGGTTGTAGCGGGATCTGCTCTGAAGGCTCTGGAGTGCGGCTGCGGCGAGTGTGAATGGTGTGGGAAGATCGTCGAGCTGATGGAGCAGGTGGACGAGTATATCCCCACCCCAACCCGGGAAGTTGACAAGCCCTTCCTCATGCCTGTGGAAGACGTGTTCAGCATCACCGGACGGGGTACCGTGGCCACTGGTCGTGTGGAGCGGGGTACCGTCAAGGTTGGTGACGAGGTTGAGATCGTTGGTCTGATGGACAAGGCTCGGAAGACCGTTGCCACTGGTGTAGAAATGTTCCGCAAGCTTTTGGATCAGGCCGAGGCGGGAGACAACGTGGGTGTCCTGTTGCGTGGTGTTGACCGGGATGAGATCGAGCGGGGTCAAGTCTTGGCTAAGCCTGGTTCCATCACCCCCCATACTGAGTTTGAGGGTGAGGTTTACGTATTGAGCAAGGAAGAAGGCGGACGGCACACTCCCTTCTTCAGCGGCTACCGGCCCCAGTTCTATTTCAGAACTACCGACGTGACCGGGGATCTGACCCTGCCCGAGGGCGTTGAGATGGTCATGCCTGGTGACCGGGTCACCATCAATGTGAAGCTGATCACCCCCATCGCGATGGAAGAGGGACTGCGCTTTGCTATTCGCGAAGGTGGCCGCACTGTTGGTGCCGGTGTTGTTTCGAAGGTTATTAAGTAATTAATCAGCTGACCGACGATGTAAGGAAGAGCGATGAACCGGGAGGTTGCCGGCGCGCCGGGTAATTTCCGGAGAGCATGTCCGTAAACCCCTCGTCAGGGGTAAGAATAATCGGGCGTCAAGGAGGAAGTTGAACAGTGGCTAAGCAGAAGATTAGAATTCGTCTGAAGGCCTTTGATCACAAGGTCTTGGATAGCTCAGCGGAGAAGATTGTGGACACCGCCCGTCGTACGGGCGCGGGGGTGTCGGGTCCAGTACCGTTGCCCACGGAGCGTCATGTGGTGACGGTACTGAGATCCACCCATATTCACAAGGATTCCCGAGAACAGTTCGAGATGAGAACGCACAAACGACTGATCGATATCCTCGATCCAACACCGAAGACAGTCGACGCGCTGATGCGTTTGGATCTGCCAGCGGGTGTCGATATTGAGATCAAGCTGTAAGTCAGTCGGTGTGAAGAGGAGGAGGTGCAGTAATGGCGATTGGATTAGTGGGTCGCAAGCTGGGTATGACCCAGGTCTTCGATGAGAACGGTCGGATGATTCCGGTGACGGTGCTCGAGGCCGGTCCCTGTGTGGTGGTACAGAAGAAGACCCAGGAACGGGACGGCTATACCGCAGTTCAGCTGGGTTTTGGAGAGGAAAAGCGACCAAACAAGCCCCTTGCTGGTCACTTTAAGAAGGCCGGTGTGGGTGCCTGTAAATACCTGCGGGAATTTAGAGTCGAGCCGGAGGAACTGGAAAAGTACGAAGTGGGTGCAACGGTGACCGTAGAGATCTTCGAACCGGGCCAACTGGTTGACGTCGTGGGTCGGTCGAAGGGGAAGGGCTTTGCCGGCGCAATCAAGCGTCACGGATTTGGCCGCGGCCCCTCAGCCCATGGCTCAAAATACCACCGGCGGGTAGGATCCCTAGGTGCCACCGGTATACCTAGAGTTTTCAAAGGACGCAAACTTCCCGGACGAATGGGTAATGAGCGGGTAACCGTCAAGAACCTTGAGGTCGTCAGGGTCGATCAAGAACGGAACTTGCTGTTGGTCAAGGGGGCCGTGCCCGGTGTGCGGGGTGCTATGGTCCTGATCAAAGCAAGTTAGTGGCGAAGAGGAGGTTGGACGATGCCACAGGTAACCGTATTGAATGCCGAAGGGCAACAGGTAGAGACATTGGAGTTGCGTCCGGAAGTTTTTGGGACGGAGATTAACACGGGCCTGATGCATGACGCTGTGGTGGCCCATCTGGCCCGATGCAGGCAAGGCACGGTTTCCACCAAGACCCGAGGAGAGGTCAGTGGTGGCGGCCGGAAACCTTGGCGGCAGAAGGGTACCGGGCGAGCCCGGCATGGCAGTATCCGTTCACCCATTTGGGTTGGTGGCGGTGTTACCTTCGGACCTAAACCGAGGGACTATAGCTATCAGCTACCGAAGAAGGCGCGGCGCACTGCTCTGAAGAGCGCGTTGAGCGCCAAGGTGGCCGCCGAACAGTTGATCGTGGTGGACGATTTTGGCATTACTGAACCAAAAACGAAGCAAGCGGTGCAACTTCTGAAGAAACTGGGGATAGAAGGTAGTTCGGTTTTATTTGTAACGGCGGAATATGACCGCAATGTGCTTTTGGCTACCCGCAACATTCCGAAGGCCAGTTGCTTAATGGCCAGTGATTTGCATGTTTATCCGCTGTTGGTAGCCAAGTATGTGGTCATGACCAGTGCTGCTGTGAAAAAGTTGGAGGAGGTGCTGGGCTGATGGATCTGCGGGATGTCATTATTCGACCGATCATCTCCGAGAAGAGTACCTTGCTCCGGGAAGATAATAAATACGTCTTCGAAGTGGATCGCCGGGCGAACAAGACACAGATTCGCCAGGCGGTGGAAGCATTGTTTGATGTAAAGGTAGAAAAGGTGAGCACGGTTAGCCTACCGGGCAAACTGGTCCGGCGTGGTAGGACCGAAGGTTACACCAAGGCTAGAAAGAAGGCCATCGTGAAGTTGGCCCCCGGCAACACCATCGAAATGTTTGAGAGCCTGTAATATGGCTTTGGTTTGCTGGCGGGAAGTTAAGGAGGGTTAGGAATGGCGATCAAGTCCTTTAAACCGATCACCCCGGGACGGCGGGATATGACCGCTTACACCTTTGAGCAGATTACTAAGACCGAGCCGGAGAAATCCCTCGTTGTCCCGCTGAATAGGACTGGTGGTCGGAACAACAAAGGCAGGATTACGGCGCGGCACCGTGGAGGTGGCCATAAGCGCAATTATCGCCTGATTGATTTTAAACGGAATAAAGACGGTGTTCCGGCGAAGGTAGCAGCAATTGAGTACGATCCGAATCGAACCGCATTCATCGCTTTGCTGAACTACGCCGACGGAGAGAAACGGTATATCTTGGCACCGCTAGGTCTTGCAGTGGGCGATGAAGTAGTCTCCGGTCCCGATGCTGACATCAAAGTGGGCAACTGCCTGCCCTTAGCCAACATCCCCGTGGGTACCGTGGTGCACAATGTGGAGTTGTATCCGGGTCGGGGTGGACAGCTGGCCCGGTCTGCTGGTGCCAGCGCGCAGCTGATGGCGAAGGAAGGCAAATATGCCACCTTGCGCTTGCCGTCGGGAGAGTTTAGAATGGTACTGTTGACCTGTCGAGCCACCATTGGCCAGGTGGGCAACGTGGAACATGAGAACATTACCTGGGGTAAGTCCGGAAGGATACGTTGGCTGGGACGCCGGCCGAAGGTACGCGGTGTGGCGATGAACCCCGTGGATCACCCCCATGGTGGTGGAGAAGGACGGTCCCCCATTGGCCGGGCACCGGTTACTCCCTGGGGCAAACCTACCCTGGGTTATCGGACGCGGAAGAAGAAGCCATCGGATAAATATATCGTGCGCAGCAGGCGCGGCCAGTAGGCAGCGACCAATGGGTACGATTGGGAAGGGGGCTTGACAAGATGAGCAGATCTCTAAAAAAGGGCCCGTTCATTGATGATCATTTGTTGAAAAAGGTAGAGGAACTGAACGAGAAGGGTGAGAAACGGGTAATCAAGACCTGGTCTCGTCGTTCCACCATCTTCCCGCAACTGGTGGGCCATACCATTGCTGTGTATGACGGACGGAAACACGTGCCGATCTATATTACCGAGGATATGGTGGGCCACAAGTTAGGCGAGTTTGTGCCAACCCGGACATTTCGTGGGCACGGTTCCCATACTGAACGCTCGACAGCGTTGAAGTAGTGTGCTGCTTCATTAGGGAAGGAGGTAGTCAGGTGCAAGCAAGAGCAATAGCGCGCCACGTTCGGATCTCCCCACGGAAGCTGCGGTTGGTGGCCAATCAGATTCGCGGGAAGAGTCTTGATGAAGCCATGGCAATTTTGCAGTTTACTCCGCAGCGCGGTGGGCGAATCCTGGAGAAGGTTTTGAAATCAGCTGCTGCGAATGCAGAGAACAATCACGATATGGATCCCGATCTCCTCTACGTAGCTGCTGCCTTGGTGGATGAAGGTCCCCGATGGAAGCGGTGGCGGCCTAGGGCCCGAGGAAGCGCGGATAAGATTATCAAACGTACCAGTCATGTTACGGTGATTTTAGAGGAAAGGGAGGAGTAGCGTAGTGGGCCAGAAAGTGCATCCGCACGGTCTTAGATTAGGCATTATTCGAGACTGGGATGGCCGTTGGTACGCCGGAAAGCGGGAATACGCCGAGCTGCTGCACGAGGATCTGAAGATTCGGCGGTTCGTTAAGAAGCGTTTCTATTCCGCTGGCGTTTCCCGGATTGAGATCGAGCGGGCGGCTAACCAAGTTCGGATTACCATTCACACCGCCCGGCCCGGTATGGTCATCGGAAAAGGCGGCCAGGAAGTTGATGCCTTACGGAACGAGTTGGAAGCTCGTACCGGAAAACGGGTACAGGTGAACATTGTCGAAGTGAAATATCCTGAGCTCGATGCCCAGTTAGTGGCAGAGAGTATTGCCTATCAGTTGGAGCGGCGTGTGTCCTTCCGCAGGGCGATGCGCCAGGCTCAGCAGCGGGCGCTCCGGTTGGGAGCCGAGGGAATCAAGGTCAGTGTTAGTGGACGCCTTGGCGGTGCCGAGATTGCGCGCACCGAATGGAGTTCCGAAGGAAAGATCCCTCTGCATACGCTGCGGGCCGACATTGACTACGGTTTTGCCGAGGCCCAGACCACCTATGGCCAGATTGGGGTCAAGGTCTGGATCTACAAGGGAGAGGTATTGCCCGAGACCACAGGGAAGGCCGCGGTTGAAGGGGGAGAATAATCATGTTGATTCCCAAGAGGGTAAAGTATCGTAAGGTTCAGCGGGGACGGATGAAAGGTAAGGCGTACCGCGGGAACACCCTTACGTTAGGTGAATACGGATTGCAAGCCCAGGAACCCGGTTGGATCACCAACGCCCAGATCGAAGCCGCGCGTGTGGCCTTGACCAGACACATTCGGCGGGGCGGTAAAGTCTGGATTAAGATCTTCCCGGACAAACCGGTAACGGCGCAGCCGGCGGAAACCCGTATGGGTAAAGGTAAAGGTGCCCCGGAGTATTGGGTTGCAGTGGTAAAGCCGGGACGGATCATGTTTGAGATGTCCGGTGTATCCGAGGAATTGGCGCGGGAAGCCATGACGCTAGCCGCACATAAATTGCCCATCAAATGCAAGTTTGTTAAGAGGGCGGGTGTAGGTGGTGGTGATGCAGATGAAAGCTAAGGAGTTACGGGAGATGAGCAACGAGGAACTGCACCGCCAACTGGACGAGTTGAAGGAAGAACTCTTTAACCTTCGGTTCCAGCTGACCATTGGTCAATTGGATAACCCGATGCGAGTGCGGCAGGTGCGTAAGGACATTGCCCGGATCAAAACAATCTTGCGGGAACGGGAACTAGGAATTAGAATATGACGAGGCCCGCGAGGGGTAGCTAGGAGGGGTGTGCATGCAGGAACGCAACAACCGAAAGACGCGGACTGGCATAGTGGTCAGCGATAAAATGGATAAGACGGTGGTTGTGCAGGTCGACCGGGTCACTCGGCATCCTCTTTACGGCAAACGCATGCGCCGCAGTAAGAAGTACAAGGCCCATGATCAGCTCAACGAGTGCAACGTTGGCGATCGGGTTCTGATCATGGAGACGCGGCCTTTGAGTCGGGAAAAGAGATGGCGAGTTGTGAAAATCCTGGAGAAGGCGAAGTAAGGGATTAGAGCGGGAAAGGAGGGGTAGGCCATGATTCAACAAGAATCAGTCTTGAATGTTGCTGATAACTCCGGTGCGAGGAAGCTTCTATGTATCCGGGTGCTTGGCGGTTCAAAGCGTCGGTACGCCAGTGTGGGAGATATCATTATCGCCACGGTAAAAGAGGCTACCCCAGGTGGTGTGGTACGCAAAGGAGACGTCGTTTCGGCGGTTATTGTTCGCACGAAGAAGCGCATCCGGCGGCCGGACGGTTCTTATATTAGGTTTGACGATAACGCTGCAGTGGTCATCAATCCCCAAAAGGAGCCAAGGGGCACACGGATTTTCGGTCCTGTGGCCAGAGAACTTCGGGATAAGCAGTTTATGAAGATTGTTTCCTTGGCACCGGAGGTATTGTGACGATTTCGTTCCGGGAGGAGGGATGACGGTGGCACCGAAGCTTCATGTGAAGAAAAATGACACCGTGATTGTGCTTAGTGGTGTAGATAGAGGGAAACGGGGCCGGGTCCTCGAGGTATTGCCGAAGACCGGTAAAGTTGTGGTGGAAGGCGTGCGGTTGCAAAAGAAGCACACCAGACCATCCCAAGAGTTACCCCAGGGGGGGATCATCGAGCAGCCTGGCAAGCTTGATGCATCGAAGGTCCAAGTGGTTTGTCCGCACTGTGATCAGCCGACGCGGACTGCCAAGGAACGCAACGATGATGGTTTTCCGGTCCGGGTATGTAAGAAGTGCGGGAAACAGATTGACTAGCGTACCGGCATGAGAGGGGGGACGTGTTCGAATGTCAGAGCTGTATCAGCGGTACAAAAGCGAAATCGTACCTGCGTTGATGGATAGATTTCAGTATGAGTCGGTTATGGAAGTACCTAAACTGGTTAAGGTTACGGTCAACATGGGCGTCGGTGAAGCTGTGGCGGACAGCAAGATTCTGGATAATGCCGTGAAGGAGTTGTCCATGATCACGGGGCAAAAACCAGTGATCACCCGGGCGAGGAAGTCCATTTCCAACTTTAAGCTGCGGAAGGGAATGGCCATCGGTTGCAAAGTGACTCTGCGTGGTCAGCGGATGTACAACTTTGTTGAAAAACTCGTACGGGCTACGCTGCCGCGGATCCGGGATTTCAACGGTTTGTCGCCAAAGGGATTTGACGGGCGAGGTAACTATAACTTAGGGCTTTCGGAGCAACTCATCTTTCCGGAGATTAGCTATGACGACATCGATCAGGTGCGGGGTATGAACATCAGCTTCCATACCTCGGCGAAGACCGATGAAGAGGCGTACGAGTTGCTGAAGAGTTTAGGACTTCCCTTTAGACAATAAGGAGGAGAGTCATGGCCAAGAAGTCGATGATTGCAAAGAGCAAGCGTCCGGCGAAATTTGCTACCCGCAGGGTCAACCGGTGTCAGGTTTGCGGCCGGCCTAGGGGATACCTTCGCCGATTCAAACTCTGCCGAATTTGTTTTCGCAACCTCGCTCACCGTGGGGAGTTACCAGGCGTGGTCAAAGCTAGCTGGTAGTAGCGGGCTTGTAGTGCAGATTAGAGAGGGGGTAGCGTGATGGCTTTAACCGATCCGATTGCAGATATGCTAACAAGGATTAGGAATGCTAATTCCGCTTATCATGATAAAGTAGATATCCCCGCGTCCAAGATCAAGATTGAGATCGCCCGGATTTTGAAGGAAGAGGGCTACATCCGGGATTACAAGGTGTACAAAGATGATAAGCAGGGTGTGATCCGGGTCTTCTTGCGGTACGGTCAGAACAAAGAACGAGTCATGCGGGGACTCAAGAGAATTAGCAAACCGGGACTGCGCGTGTACGCCAAGAAGGACGAGATCCCAAGGGTTTTGGGAGGCTTAGGGATCGCCGTGCTTTCCACATCGCAGGGTGTCATGACCGATAAGGCAGCCCGGAAACGTGGTGTGGGTGGAGAAGTGCTTTGTTACATTTGGTAGAAAGTGGGGTGAATTGCTGCGATGTCGAGGATCGGTAAACAACCAATTGAGATCCCAGCGGGTGTGTCGGTAACCGTAGAGGGAACGCGGGTGACAGTGAAGGGTCCCAAGGGAACCCTGGTGAAGGATTTGCACCCGGAAATGAGCATCTCCGTCGAGGAGAATCAAGTGGTGGTCCGGCGCCCTAGCGACGAAAAGAGACATCGGGCTTTGCATGGGTTAACCCGGACGTTGATCGCCAATATGGTGGACGGAGTGACCAAGGGTTACGAAAAGCAACTGGAGATTGTCGGTGTGGGGTATCGTGCTACCAAGCAAGGTTCAGGGATCAACTTGGCTGTTGGTTATTCCCACCCGGTGGAATTCAAGGCGCCGGAAGGCATCGAGCTTGACGTGCCCAAACCGACGCAGATCATCGTTCGCGGTATCGATAAAGAAGTCGTTGGGCAGGTGGCAGCGAACATTCGGGCTGTGAGGCCACCGGAACCCTATCTGGGCAAGGGGATTCGGTACGTCAACGAACATGTGCGCCGGAAGGCTGGCAAGGCCGGTAAGGTGTAATAGGCCAGTGTTGTTAGCGGTGTGTTCGTCTTAGGAGAGAGGTGAAGAAGGTGTCTACCAGCGAAAAGTTGCTAGCTAAGAAACGCCGCCAGGCCCGGGTTCGGAAGAAAATAAGCGGAACTCCTGAAAGACCGCGGCTGGTGGTATTTAGGAGTCTTAAGCATGTGTATGCCCAAGTCATTGATGATACGAGCGGTCGGACATTAGCCGCCGCCTCTAGCTTGGATCCGGAACTGCGGGGTCGCGACCTGGGCACCAGGACCGAAGCAGCCAAGGAAGTTGGTCAGCTTGTGGCGAAACGGGCCCTGGAGAAGGGAATTACCAAGGTTGTATTTGACCGAGCCGGATACAAATACCATGGGGTAGTAGCCAGCTTGGCCGACGCAGCGCGGTCAGGTGGGCTAGAGTTCTAAGCTAGGGGAAGGGAGGTTAAGCTATGCGGAGACAGCGGAACATGGAAGCGGTGGATTTGGATGAACGGGTAGTGGCGATAAATCCCGTGTCTAAGACGGTAAAAGGCGGTCGGAACCGGAGGTTCAACGCCCTCGTGGTTGTTGGCGACGGCAAGGGCCGGGTTGGGGCAGCCATGGGTAAGGCGAAGGAGGTCTCGATGGCCATCCGGAAAGGTTCCGAGAAAGCAAGGAAGAATATGATCGAGGTGCCCATCGTGGGGACCACCATTCCCCATGAGATTGTCCAACGGTACGCTGGGGCATGTGTGCTTTTGAAACCTGCCGCCGAAGGAACAGGGGTGATTGCCGGTGGCCCTGTCCGTGCGGTACTGGAAGCCGCGGGGATTCGGGACATTCTCACCAAGTCTCTGGGATCCAGCAACGCGGTGAACGTAGTGAAAGCTACCATGGAAGCCCTGAAGAACCTGCGTACAGCCGAAGAGGTTGCTCGGATAAGAGGCAAGGATGTGGCCGAGGTTTCCTCGTTGGTTGAGGAGTAACGGCAGAAGTGATGGGAGGTAGCATGTGGGATGAGTAAGCAACTGAAGATTACTCTGGTAAAGAGTGGTGCAGGCAGGAGTAGGGACCAGAAAGCTACCCTGGAAGCCTTGGGATTACGTAAGCTCGGGATGACCGTGGTCAAGCCCGACAATCCGGCTGTACGTGGCATGGTGGCGAAGGTACAGCATTTGGTTGAGGTAGAAGAGTAGGGAACAACGTTACATGTACGAGGGGGTGCAGTTTGTGCAGATTCATGATCTGAAACCGAACCCAGGGGCAAGAAAGAAAGCGAAACGGGTTGGTCGCGGGATTGGCTCTGGCCTAGGTAAAACCTCCACCCGGGGTCATAAAGGGCAGAAAGCCAGATCCGGGGGTGCCAAGGGCCCTGGATTTGAGGGAGGCCAAATGCCATTGCAGCGCCGCCTGCCCAAGCGCGGGTTTACCAACACCTTTGGTACGGAGTACACCGTTGTCAATCTGGATCGGTTGGACGCAGTGTTCGAGGCCAATACCGAGGTTACACCGGAACTGTTGCTGGAAACAGGCGTCATCAAGAAGATTGGCGATGGCGTGAAGGTATTAGGTAAGGGCGAAGTCACGAAGCCCTTCGTAGTGAAGGCGCACCGTTTCTCCAAGAGCGCAGTAGAGAAGATTGAGGCGGCAGGTGGAAAGGCGCAGGTGATTTAAATGCTAGCGGCCCTACGTAATGCTTTCAAGATCCCGGAGCTGAGGAAACGAATATTATATACCGTCGCGTTACTGGTGGTGTTTAGGATAGGTACCCACGCACCTGTCCCCGGGGTAGATGCGCGGGCTCTTGCCGAAGGGTTAAACATTGCCGGAGGCGGAATCTTCGGCTTCCTGGATATGTTTGCCGGCGGAGCGTTGGAGCGTTTCAGTTTGTTCGCCATGGGGGTTAGTCCCTACATTACTGCATCGATTATCCTGCAGCTTTTAACGGCGGTGGTACCCAGTCTGGAAGCCTTAGCGAAGGAAGGCCCTGAGGGACGACGGAAGTTACAGGACTACACCCGGTACGGCACCGTGGTGCTCGGCATCTTTCAGGCGTTGGGGACGACGATGCTTGCTCGGAACTATGGAGTCCTTGCCTTTCCAGGCCTGGGTGGGATCCTATTGATCGTGGTCACCCTGACGGCAGGGACCGTGTTCTTGATGTGGCTGGGTGAGAAAATAACGGAGAACGGTATCGGCAATGGCGTGTCCTTGTTGATCTTCACCGGTATCGTGGCAAGACTACCGGGGTCCACATGGTTGACCATTCGTTCTATCGGTCAAGGGGGACTCAGTCCGGTAAGCTTTATCGCGTTCTTGGTGATTGCGGTAGTAGTAATCGGCGGTGTGATCCTGATTCAGGAAGGTCAACGTCGCATCCCTGTGCAGTACGCCAAGCGAGTGGTGGGCCGCAGAGTCTATGGCGGACAAAGCACCTACATCCCCCTGCGGGTAAACCAAGCCGGGGTGATGCCGGTGATCTTTGCCTCCTCGGTGTTGACTTTTCCGCTGACCCTGGCCCAGTTCATTCCTGCGCTGTCAGGTTTAACGCGCTGGCTTGACGTAGGGACGATCGGTTATAATATTCTGTATGTGGCGCTGACTATCTTTTTCACCTATTTTTATACCGCGGTAACCTTCGACCCGAAGGATATCGCCGACAACATGCGGAAACACGGTGGGTTTATTCCCGGTTTACGACCTGGATGGCCAACAACTCAGTACCTGGAGCGGGTCCTCACAAGGATTACGTTGGTGGGTGCGATCTTTTTGGCCGTGATCGCCGTATCACCATACTTGATGGCTACCATCACAAGGGTCCCTATGAACTTGTTCTACTTTGGTGGTACCGGCTTGCTGATTATGGTCGGCGTGGCATTGGACACAATGAAGCAAATCGAAGCCCACTTAGTCATGAGGCATTACGAGGGATTCATGTCGTAAGAGGGCAATTGATTCCTTTGATTGGGTAGAGGGGGCCAGGAAGGTGAGAATTGTTCTACTGGGGATGCCGGCGGCAGGGAAGGGGACCCAGGCCCGGCTCATAGCTCACCGGTATGGAATAGCGCATATTTCCACGGGCGAGATGTTCCGGGAGGAAATCGAAGCCCAAACCGCCCTCGGTCGGGAAGCGAAAAAGCACATTGATCAAGGACGACTGGTTCCTGATGCGATCGCGGTTGCAGTGGTAAAGCAGAGGGTCCAACAGCCAGATTGTCTTCGTGGCTTTGTCCTCGACGGATTTCCGCGGACATTGGCGCAAGCCAAGGCTTTGGATCAGGTGTTGACGGAACTAAGGACTTGTTTGGATGCAGTGTTGAATATTGAGATTGATGAAGAGGAAGTAGTTCGACGGATTAGTGGCAGGCTAATCTGTGAGGACTGCGGGGCAACTTACCAAGAGGCCGCCGACCTTACCCACTGTACAGTCTGTGGGGGTAAACTAGGACGGCGCAGTGATGATACCGAGGAGACCGCTCGGAAACGTCTGGCCGTGTACTATGAGCAGACGTTGCCTCTGGTGAAGTATTACACCACGCAGCAAAAGTTGTACAATATAGAAGGACAACAAGAGGTTGAGATGGTGTTTGCCGAGATCAGCAAAGTCCTGAACGACCTCAAACGCTGTAATGAATGTTGCTAAGGTGGAGGATGAAATGATTGTTCTGAAGTCGGACCGGGCCATTGCCGCCATGCGCAAAGCTGGGCGTATTGTGGCGGAGGTTCAGGCCAAAATCGCGGAGGCCATTCGGCCCGGAGTCTCGACACTGGAGCTAGATCAGCTGGCAGAGGATTACCTTAGGAGCTGTGGTGCAGCCCCATCCTTTAAGGGGTATCGTGGTTACCCTAAGAGTATCTGTGCATCGATTAACGAAGAGGTGGTGCATGGGATCCCCGGTGAAAGGCGTCTTAAAGAGGGCGACATCATCAGTATTGATGTGGGCGCCTATATTGATGGCTATCACGGGGATGCCACTCGTACCTACGGGGTGGGGGAGATTTCGCCCGAGGCCCAGAGGTTGATTGAAGCCACCGCTGGAGCACTGGAAGCAGGTATTTCCGCGGCTGTGCCCGGCGGTCGGTTGGGGGATATATCCCATAGCATTCAATCCTTTGCTGAGGCAGCTGGGTACGGCGTTGTGCGAGATTTTGTGGGCCATGGTATTGGTACACAAATGCATGAAGACCCTCAGGTACCCAATTTTGGATTACCCAACCGGGGACCCCGGTTAAAGCCAGGGCTTGTCCTAGCAATTGAACCGATGTTGACAATGGGAGACTATCGGGTACGGATCCTCGAGGATAACTGGACCGTGGTCACCCTGGACGGAAGCCTGTGTGCCCACTTCGAGGATACTGTGGCCATCCTAGGGGATGGCCCCGAGGTCTTGACGAGGCTGTAAATGGTGCTATTAGGAGTGAAGCCAATGCAAACAGTACGTCTAGGGCAACTGGTCACGTCAATGGCAGGCAGGGATCGGGGTCGACAATATATCGTGGTGCGTGTGGTGGATGAACGGTTCGTAGATGTAGCGGACGGGAGTCTCCGCTTGGTGAGTAAACCCAAGCGGAAGAACCTCAGGCACTTGATGATTCATCGGTATGTAGACCGGAAACTTGCGGAAAAACTATCCCAAGATCCTCAGAGTGTGACCGATGCCGAAGTCGCAGAGGTTCTAGATTCATTAAATGCGGGGCAAGAGGAGGCGAGGAGTTAGTGAGTAAAGAAGATACCATCGAAGTCACGGGTACGGTGATCGAGCCCTTGCCTAATGCGATGTTTCGAGTAGAATTAGATAACGGGCACAAAGTTCTTGCCCATGTTTCTGGAAAAATGCGGATGCACTTTATCAAGATCTTACCGGGCGACAAGGTCACCGTGGAGTTGAGTCCCTATGATTTGACCCGTGGCCGGATAGTGTACCGTACCAAGTCCTAACGATGGCGGAAATGGAGGGATAAACATGAAAGTACGCGCATCGGTAAAACCTATATGCGAGAAATGCAAGTTGATCAAACGCCATGGACGGGTTCGTGTGATTTGTGAGAATCCAAAGCATAAACAGAGACAGGGCTAGGTTTGTCAGTGGGAGGTGAATGTGCGTGGCACGTATTGCAGGTGTGGACCTACCAAGGGAGAAGCGAGTTGAAATTGGTCTAACGTATATTTATGGCATCGGCAGAAGCACATCCCGGCGGCTCCTGACTATGGCAGGAATCGATTTTGATACTCGGGTACGTGACCTGACCGACGATGAAGTGAACAAGCTAAGAGAGCTGATTGGCCACGAGGTAGTGGAAGGCGACCTCCGGCGGGAAGTTAACATGAATATCAAACGGTTGGTGGATATTGGGTGTTATCGTGGTCTGCGGCATCGCAGAGGGCTACCTGTTCGGGGGCAGAGAACTCGGACCAATGCCCGGACCCGTAAGGGACCGAAGCGGACCGTCGGAGTCAGACGTTCGAAGTAAGTCGAGAGGAGTAAGTAAGGAGGGAGTTCACTATGGCGAGAGGTAAGGGTGCAAGGAGAACGAGGCGCAGAGAACGGAAGAACATAGTTCGCGGTCTAGCGCACATTCGTTCGACCTTTAACAATACAATTGTGACGATTACCGATCCCGAAGGCAACGTGATTTCCTGGGCCAGCTCCGGCAATGTTGGCTTTAAAGGTTCCCGGAAGGGTACACCCTTTGCCGCCGGCATGGCAGCGGAAGCAGCAGCGAAGGCCGCGATGGAACACGGCTTGCGGGAAGTGGAAGTGCATGTGAAGGGACCAGGAGCGGGAAGAGAAGCGGCGATTCGACAGCTTCAAGCCACCGGCCTAGATATTACCGTGATTAAGGACGTAACACCGATTCCGCATAACGGTTGTCGTCCTCCGAAGAGAAGAAGGGTGTAACGCAAAACAGTAGGAGGTGCGGTTTAAACTAATGGCAAGATATACAGGACCCGTTTGTCGGCTTTGCCGGCGTGAGGGCGAGAAACTGTTTCTAAAGGGCGACCGTTGCTATACAGCAAAATGCAGTATTGAGCGGCGGAGTTATGCTCCCGGCCAGCACGGTCGAAGCCCCAAGAAGGTTACCGAGTACGGATTGCACTTGCGCGAGAAGCAGAAGTGCCGTCGCATCTATGGTATCCTGGAGCGGCAGTTCGAGCGCTACTATGAGGAGGCGAGCCGCCGTCGGGGGATTACCGGTGAAAATTTGCTGCAGTTGTTGGAACTAAGGTTGGATAACGTGGTGTACCGTTTAGGCTTTGGCGAATCCAGGGCCCAAGCTCGGCAACTGGTTCGGCATGGACACTTCACCGTCAATGGTAGACGGGTAAACATTCCCTCTTACCAGTTGAAAGCCGGTGATGTGATTGCAGTGCGGGAACAGAGTCGAGACGTAGAGTTGATCCGCGGCAATCTGGAGGCCGCAGCGGACCGAGCATTACCCGCATGGTTAGAGCTGGATGCAGACAACATGGCAGGCAGGGTCTTGGCGATCCCCACTCGGGAACAGATTGATGTACCGATCCAGGAGCACTTGATCGTTGAGTACTATTCACGATAAGGTGTTAGGCGAGAGATCGTGCAGGGCCAAGTGGTGAGCCGTGGCGGTGTACAGCCCGAAGGAGGGGGATGTATCCATGATTGAAATCGAAAAGCCTAAGATCCAAAAGGTGGAAGGAAACGGTAATTACGCGAAATTCTCGGTCGAGCCCTTAGAGCGCGGCTATGGGATCACCCTAGGTAATTCCCTGCGACGCATTTTACTGTCTTCCTTGCCCGGGGCTGCAGTGACCTCCATTAAGATAGACGGTGTGCTCCATGAGTTTTCCACCATTCCCGGTGTGCGCGAGGACGTTACGGACTTCGTGCTGAATATGAAGCAAGTCCTGGTGAAACTCCACACCGACGGTCCGGTGACGGCTCGCATCAATGCGGAGGGCCCGGGCGAAGTTACCGCTGGGGATATCTCCGTGAGCAGCGAAGTGGAGATTTTGAACCCCGAGCTGTATCTCGCCACCCTTGAAGACGATGGGAAGTTGACTGTTGAGTTGACCATCGAAAAAGGCAGAGGGTATCGTAGCGCGGAAAAGAACAAACGGGAAGGACAGCCTATTGGTGTGATTCCCATCGATTCAATTTTCTCCCCTGTCACGAGGGTTAACTATACTGTGGAACACACCCGCGTCGGCCAGGTTACTGACTATGATCGACTGGTGTTAGAAGTCACCACTGATGGTAGCTTAACTCCTGAGGATGCGGTAGGGTGGGCGGCCAAGATCCTGGTGGAACACCTGCAGCTTTTTATGAGTCTGACGGACCAGTCCGAGCAGATTGAGATCATGGTGGAAAAGGAAGACGACGAACTCAGTCGTCTACTGGAACAGCCCATCGAAGAATTGGAGCTATCTGTTCGGTCCTACAACTGCCTGAAGCGGGCAGGGATTAACACCATCGGCGAATTGGTCCGCAAGGATGAAGAGGATATCATGAAGGTTCGCAACCTTGGAAAGAAGTCGTTGCAGGAAGTGAAGGACAAACTGAAAGCCGTAGGACTATCCTTGCGGTCTTCTGAGGATTGATTGGAGGTGGACTGACGTGCGCACTGGTAAATTGGGACGCACCAGTAGCCATCGCAAGGCGCTGTTTCGCAGTCTTGCTTCAGCGGTAATCTTGCATAAGAAAGTGGAAACCACTCATACGAAAGCAAAGGCGGTTCAACCCTTCGTTGAAGAGATGATCACCTTAGGCAAGCGTGGTGATCTGAGCGCCAGACGGCAGGCTGCGTCTTTCTTACAAAACCCCAAAGCGGTAGGGATTCTGTTTGACGAAATAGCTGCGAAGTACGCAGATAGACAGGGTGGATATACGCGAATTGTCCGGACTGGCATAAGAAGGGGCGATGCTGCGGAACTGGCCATCATTGAGCTGGTGGACGCTTAAGCTTTCAACTAGATATTAGATCAATCAAAGGGAAGAGCCGCAGAGGGATTGGATACCTCTGCGTTCTCTACCTCTGAGGAGTGGTTGCAAATTAGCCGGTCTTTTATCACTGTATCGCATGTCACATACTATTATGACGAGCATGCCGATGGCAGTGCAGGATCTACTCCTACCCCTGTCTTGGACGATCTTAGCTTCGAGATAGACGCCGGTGAATATGTTGCCATTATTGGTTCAAATGGATCTGGAAAATCTACCTTAGCCCGTCATCTGAACGCCCTTCTGGTGCCTGTCCGTGGGGAGGTCTGGATCGATGGCCGCTCCACTCGGGATCCGCAGGCCGTCCGGGACATTCGTTCCACTGTGGGTATGGTCTTTCAAAATCCGGAGAATCAATTGATTGCATCCACCGTTGAAGAGGACATTGCCTTTGGTCCAGAGAACCTTGGACTACCTTCCGATGAGATCGGCCGGCGCATCGAGGAGAGCTTGCGGGCTGTGGGCATGTTGGAGTTCCGGCATCGGCTTTTGTATGAGCTTTCCGGTGGACAGAAGCAGCGGATCGCCATTGCGGGGATCCTGGCCATGCGGCCGCAGTGTCTTGTATTAGACGAGCCTACGGCGATGTTGGATCCCGGTGGTCGGGCCGATGTGCTGCGGATCCTTGATGAGTTGCACGCCCAGGGGATTACTATCGTACTTATCACCCATTTCATGGAGGAAGCGGCCCGGGCTCAGCGGATTATTGTGCTAGATCAGGGTAAGATCTGCCGTGACGGCTCTCCCCGGGAGGTCTTGTACGATGACCGGTTACTGGCCAGTTGTGGATTGGCGCCCCCTCCCATGGTGAAAGTGGCGCAACTTTTGCGGCAGCAGGGTGTTGCAATCGGTGAGGTACTGGATGTTGAAGAGATGGTGAATGCCCTATGTCGATATCGCTGAAAGATGTAGAATATATCTACGATGCCGGTACTGAACGGGCAGTTCCCGCGTTGTCCCAGATCAACCTCACCGTGCACCCAGGAGAGATTTTGGGGATCCTTGGACCCACGGGGTCCGGGAAATCCACCCTCATCCAACACTTCAACGGCTTGTTAAAACCCACTTCCGGTACCGTGACGGTGGACGGAGAAGAACTGTGGGTGAAAGGTACAAGCCTCACCAGGATCCGCCAAAAGGTGGGTGTCGTTTTCCAGTATCCGGAGCACCAGCTCTTTGAGGAGACTGTGTGGGAAGATGTGGCCTTCGGGCCCAAGAATTTGGGCTTGGAGCCTAGTGAGATTAAGCGGCGGGTGGAGACCGGGCTCAAACAGGTGGGTATTGAACCCCAGTTTTGGAACCGCTCGCCCTTTGCCTTGAGTGGAGGGCAAAAGAGGCGGGTGGCCATTGCAGGGGTGTTGGCCACAGAGCCCCACTACTTAGTCCTGGACGAGCCTACCGCGGGATTGGATCCAGCGGGACGTCAGGACCTTTTGACATTGCTGAAGAAGCTGCACGAGACCCGGAATCTGGGAATTGTGTACGTATCCCACAATATGGAGGAGTTGGGTCTGCTAGCTAGCCGCCTGGTGGTTCTCCACCGCGGTCGGATTGTGATGGAGGGGCCCCCTGCGGAAGTCTTTGCCCGTGTGGAAGAGATCCGCAGCTTAGGACTGGATATTCCCCAAACGGTGGACTTGGGTTACAGGTTGCAGAAACTTGGTTGGCCCATTCGGAGCGGTTTGTTTACTCCCGAAGAATGTGCCAAAGAGATTATGAGAGCATTGGCTAAAGTTTCCCCGAGAGACGGTGGTGGTCACCATTAGTCAGGTCTTCAGTTTTCGGAACATCACCTTAGGACAATACATCCCCGGTGAGACCGTGATTCACCGGTTGGATCCGCGGACGAAGCTGGGTGCGATGTTCATGGTGATCATCGGTCTGTTCATGATCGATTCCCCCTGGGGCTATTTATGTGTAGCAGGCTTACTCTGGTTGGTGATCGCCCTGGCACGGATACCCTTAACCCGGATTCTGCGGGGTCTGAAGCCGGTGTTGTTCATCATGATCTTCACCTTTGTGTTGCATGTATTCTTTAGTCAAGGCACGGTCCTGTGGCAAGTGGGACCCTTGCAGGTGACCGAGGAGGGCTTGATTCGGGGAGTCCAGATGGGAATGCGCTTGATTTTGCTGGTGGTAAGTGCTTCCCTGTTGACCTTGACTACCTCCCCTCTGGTTCTCACCGACGGGATTGAAGCCCTGTTAGCCCCGGCCCAGCGCATTAGCGTTCCTGCCCATGAGCTCGCGATGATGATGACCATTGCCCTCAGATTCATTCCCACCCTCATGGAGGAGGCGGAAAAAATCATGAAGGCTCAGACGGCCCGGGGGGCTAGCTTTACCGAGGGCAATTTGCTCCAACGGGCAAAGAGTCTGTTGCCCATTCTAATTCCTCTATTTGTTAGTGCCTTTCGTCGGGCCGAAGATCTGGCGGTGGCTATGGAGGCCCGGGGTTATGTGGGCGGTGAGGGAAGAAGTAAGTTTAAACCCCTAGTGTTTAAACCGGTGGACTGGCTTACACTGGGACTCACCACGGTTGTCCTGGGGATAATTGTAGTCGTCTGGTGATGAGTAAGATGCGGAACATAGCTATGCTAGTGGAATACTGTGGAACAGACTTCCTTGGTTTTCAGGTTCAAGCCAAGGGCCCTACTGTTCAGGGTACCCTTGCAGAGTCCGTGGCCCAACTCACGGGCGAGAAGGTGCAGTTGATTGGTTCCGGTCGTACTGACTCGGGGGTGCATGCCTGGGGACAGGTGGTGAACTTCCATACCCGCTCCACCATTCCCCCAGAACGCTTTGCCTATGCCCTCAACGGGAGATTGCCCCGTTCTTTACGGGTAAGGAAGTCCTGGGAAGCTCCACTGGGTTTTCACGCCCGCTTTTCCGCCATTGCCAAGACATACGATTATTGGATCTATTACAGTTCTCAACCGGCGGCCCTATGGGACGATCGGGCCTGGCGGCTCCATAGGGCACTGGATCTTGCTGCAGTGCGAGCGGCGATTCCCCATCTTCTGGGGGAACATGACTTCACCTCCTTTTGCGCAAGCAACAGCAATGTGCGAGATTTCGTAAGGCGGGTGGAAAAGCTAGATGTGAAAGAGGCGACCCTCCCCGGCGATTATCCTCTGGTGGTTTTTTCGATCACCGCCAATGGTTTCCTGTACAAAATGGCGCGGAACATCGTTGGTACCCTGGTGGAGGTAGGTCTTGGGCGTCGTGTCCCGGAGGAGGTCCCGCAGATTCTTGAAGCAAGGGACCGCAACCTGGCCGGCAAGACAGCACCGGCCCATGGCCTCTATCTGGCGAAAGTGTACTATCCGGAAGGCTATGTACCAGAGGATTAGATTTTTCTCTATTCCAATGCTTGTAGTGTACTCCAGATGCGCTGGCCGCAGTCAAGTGCGGGATCATCGGCCGAAGAAGTCCACCGGTTGTTCCCTATTTCCCTTGCCACTTTGCCCTAAACCTTCCAAGAAGTGAAAACCATGCCTGAAGGCAATGACTCAGCGGCAGTACCTCTGAGCTGCCAGTCAGAAGCGGAAATCAGTCGCCTGGTCCTAAGTTAAGTCTGGGGGTATCCCAAGAGTCCTGACCCTTTTAATCGCAGATAGTGGCTAAGTTTTGCTTGATGCAATTAGGGGTGCTTTCGATTCGTAACCATAGTGCCCTGTGCCTTTCACCGACCCGTCTACATGATGGGGCGATGAACGTCTAGAGAAGGAAAAGCAGGTTACCCTTCCATGCAAGTCCTACCGATGGCTTTCGGTTTCCATAAAGGACCCCTTGACATCGGTGGAGTTGGGGTAGCTTTCGACTTTGGGAAAGAAGTTACGATCTCTGTGGAAAAGCCTACAGATTAGGTGTCGGATAAGCTTGACAGTCTCGCATCGGTGTATTACAATGAGCAATGATGGTTTAGCAGGCAGTGCATTGTGTTCCGGACTTGGTCCTAGCCCCGCCCATGTCTGGACGGATGCAGCCTAGTATGGCATGAGGGGTGACACCAAGTTGAGCAAGACCTATACGGCCAGACCAGCTGACATAGTCAGACAGTGGTACGTGGTTGATGCGAAGGGTAAGACGTTGGGTCGGCTGGCCACAAAAATAGCTAGTGTCCTTAAAGGAAAACATAAGGTGATTTATACGCCCCATATGGATGTGGGCGATCATGTCATTGTGATCAATGCGAAAGATGTTGTGTTGACTGGGAATAAACGGGAAAAGAAGGTTTACTACCGGCATACTGGGTATCCGGGCGGCCTGAAGAAAGTAACTGCTGCCGAAATGTTGGAGAAGAATCCTGAGCGGGTTGTTAAAGCAGCTGTCTGGGGTATGCTTCCCCACAATCGGTTGGGCAGAAAGATGTTCAGAAAGCTCAAGGTTTATGCAGGACCTGAGCATCCACATCAGGCGCAGCAACCGAAAGAGTTAGAGATCTGACTTGGGGGAGGTGTACGACTTGGCGATTGTGAAGGAGTATTACTATGGGACAGGTCGCAGAAAGACTTCTGTAGCCCGGGTACGGCTGAAGGAAGGTAGCGGTAGGATCATTGTCAATGGGCTGGATATTAACGAATACTTCAAACGTCCTGTGCTGCAGACAATCGTTCGTCAGCCTTTGGTTGCCACAGGTACCGAAGGGAAGTATGACGTGTTTGTTACCGTCACAGGCGGTGGTTTCAGTGGTCAAGCCGGTGCTGTGCGCCATGGTTTGGCACGGGCGTTGATTGATGCCGATGCAGAATTCCGGCCTGTGTTGAAGAAGGCAGGTTACTTGACTCGAGATCCAAGAATGAAGGAACGGAAGAAGTACGGTCTGAAGAAGGCTCGTAGGGCACCGCAGTTCTCCAAGCGTTAATCGAACTTCCGAATCAAAGAGAGGCTTTCGCCTCTCTTTTTTTGTACCCGCACCCATTGTTTCCCCACATTTGTCCACCGAATAGTTGTTGTCTAACATGGGGCTTCAGTGTTTTCCGGGAAGAAGTTCTCACGGGCACAAGCAGGAGTATCCATGAGGAAAAGGGAAAATATGAACCAAGACCAGTGGACAGTTTGCTAGGTGATGGGCGTCTTGGATTCGACATGTGATGGTCAAGCCCTCCTTGCCGGGACCTTGTCCCAGTAACGGGTAGTCGGACGGTAGAGCGCAGCAGATAGGACGATGTTGGGGAGAAGCCGATAGTCTCGTTCGCGGCTACAAAGGGAGGGGGTTAGATGTCCAGTCTGATCATCGACCCGGAATATGCCAAGCTCCTGGAAGAGTACATTCAACTGAAGGCACAATTGGCGGAGGTTTTCGAACAACGGGCGGATCTTGTGTATCATGAGGCAAATCGATGGCAGACCGAGTATATGCTGAAAATTGGGGTGTTGGAGTACGACTTGTATGAAGTGGAGTGCAGTATTGCCCGGACCAGGCGGAAAATCGAGCTGGTACAATCTTGCATAAACCGACGGGTAGCGATCAATCTTGCTGCCATCGAAAGGCAGTTGGATCGGGAGTATGAGCAATATCGGGAACGGCTGAAACAGTTAGCTGCGGAGATCGACCTGGCCAATTACCTCAAGAAATGTCCCAAACTTCGGCCGCAGGAAGTGGCTGAGCTGAAAAGGATCTATCGTCTCCTGGTTAAGGAACTGCATCCGGATCTCAACCCCCACAGGGGAGAGGAGCAGCGGGCCCTTTGGCATCAGGTAAATGCGGCCTATCGTACCGGGAATGTAGATATGCTTAGGGTTCTGTTGGAACTGGTGCTACAGGGGGGGTCTTCCAACAATGGCCGGCCCAGTGCCATGGAAGAGCTGACAGAGAAGATGCAGTTTTTGAGGAAGAAGATTGGGGACCTGCTTTTAGAAATGGAGCAGATTCGGCAAACCTTTCCCTTTGATCAGGTGGAACTCCTCAAAAGCCCCCTGTTGGTGGCACGCCGGCAGGCAGAGTTGCGTGAGGCTATCCAACGGGGTCAGGAGATGTTAGAAGAGTTGCAGCAATATCTGACCACCCTGGTTCTAAACACCAATACACACCTGAATTGAGTGGAGTAACATGAGCGATCTCGTCCCTGTGGATAAGGATTTGGTTGTCAAACTCGGACTGCTTAACAGGGGAAACCAGTTGATAAAACCCTTCTCCCGGGACATTTTTCTGGTGGAGACCCATGTGGCTGGCACGTCCTACGTAAAGAATATCGAGCAAATCGTGGAAGGACTGGCCCTCGACGTGCGTCTGAGGTTTTTCCGGGAACAAACAATGCCCACGACCAGTTTGCCATTGTGATCAAAGATGGGGCTGGAAATAAGGTGGGGTACTGCCAAGGAACGTTAATCAGATCATCACCCGGCTAATGGACGCGGGCAAACTCGTTTTCGGAGTGATTTCGGGCATTGATGTTTTGGGAAACTGGGTCAAGATGACGGTGCGGGTCTTCCTACAGGATTGACTTCCTCTAAGGAACCAGTTCCCATCTTTTCGTGGGTCTTTGTTCATCATCCACACCCACCATGATCGTTTGGAAATAGAGCCTGGTAAGCTCCCCTCGCTTCAAAGGGGGAATAATCACGTGCAGTGACGAGAAGGTCGTCGCCGGTACCGCATCGGGGAGTTCGGCACTGATGTAGAGCCATCCGGTCCAGTCGATGGTCTCCGTCAGGACCAGGCGATGAGCTGTACCCTCCTTATCCGTGATCGTGGCTTCGATGGCATAGGGCGCAGGTATCTCTGCATAAACCCATGCTCCCAGCTGTCGGGCATTTTCCGGCAACTCTACCGGTTCCGCCAGGTCTAAGGAGAGCTCTCGGCGTCGGAGGGTGGCCTCGGGGACGAAATCCAGGCGAGCCGCCAAGGCAGTAGTGCCATCTTCCAGAACGGGCCCTTGGGTGATGAGCAGTTCTCCCTGGATACTGTTCGGGGCGAAGCTGAGGGTGATGGCTTCCTCGGTAAAATCAAGTAGAGAGTGGGTGGAGTATTTGGCGGTAATGGTGGACCAAATCTCCGCCCAGTCGATGACGACGGGGACACTCCTAAGGGCTAGCGCAATAGGAATGGCCCGTTGAACATTGTCTGGCAGGTTGTTCAGGACCATGGCCTGACCCAGGGGTTGACGCATGACCATGGTAGACGAACCCCCTCCGTCAAAGTTGAGGGCCGAATACAGACCTAGGGCCGCAGAAAACTGGGCCAGTTCATCGAGGGTCATTCCATGACTGATCTGGGAGCGCCCATCCACTACCATCAGGGTGAGAGCGGTTCCCTCCTCATTCAATCCCGCCGCGGTGCGGGGATTAGGTCCGTTGAGCCAATCGGGAAAATCCGTCAGGATCCTTCCTTCCTCCACCAGCATGGGAAAACCGCAGACGGCCAGTTTAAGGCCCGCAGGACCGTAGAAGACTTCCTCAATCTCTACTTTGCTTCCCGGGGCAATCAAGGTCAGTAGTTGGGATGCCATCGGGCCAAAGGCCAATAAATAGGTTGTATCGGGGTTGATCGTTATCTGGTTGGGATTCTGTCGGATTTCCTGGACCGTGTCTTCTTTTATGGAAACTGCCAATGCAGCCTGTTGAACAATGTTCTGCGGTACCCGCGTCCCCCAATAGCTGTTGTACATGACCAATCCGTTGCTGGGAAGGTAAATGTCATTGAAGGCAGCGATGGGGAAACTTTCGTTGCTTGTGGGAAGTCTTAAGATCCCTTCCCAGGACCAGTAACCGATGTGTCCCCGGCCTTCCTGATCCCAACCGAGACAGGGTCGCAAGAGATCCGGATGATCCCCTTTTAATACCACTCCCTCTTTGATGGCTAGTCCTACCGGAGATTGGGTAGAAGAAATGTAGAAGAAGTCACTATTGGTGGCCGCGATCACTTCCTGTTCCTGATCCACCATGCTGGTGAGGGTCCGCGGACTGGTAAGGACGTGATTTCCCAGCAAGAGATCCAGACTGATACTAGGGTTTGTGAGATCTACCTCTAGGATATGAATTAATAAGGGACGAGGCGTGGTTTGTTCTAGGCGGTAGAAGGTGATCCCCGCGTAGGGGGTGGATTCCACCGCCAACTGTGCAGAAGCCAGGAAGGGCAGTTGGGTGATGGCAGATAGATCCAAAGCCCACGCCAAAGTCCCTCTCATAAAAATAGTGAAGCTGCAGACAAGAGCAATCACGACCAGTAGTCTTCGCAAGGGACATGCGCTCCTTTACCTGCTAGAAACTTACGGACAGGGTCGTGCGTAATTGACCGTCTTCGGTGCGCTGCAAGCGCAAATTCGTATCAAGATCCAACCGTTTGAGGTCTAACTGAAATACATTAATCTTCCCCAATTGGTCTAGGGAGGAGATAAACAGCAGGTTGATGGTTTCCCGGTCGCTGAGGGCTCGTTCATAGGAGACGGCAGCTTGTCCCAGCTGGGGGTCAATACCCTTGTTGGCCAGATGACCCGCGGCGGTCATTAGGCCGATATGAAATCTTTGCTCATGGCCTTGCCGCAGGGAATAGTCCATTTGTAGTACCGGGTACAGCTTGTCCCCGACGTTTAGGACGCCGATGCGGCCGGTGAACCGGGATACGGTATTCTCTGTCGTCAGGGTGAACTGGGAGCCCACCAAAACACGCAATTCCTGTTGAACCGTATCACCCATGCTAAAGCGCCAACTAATGTTAGCTAGATTTGTGAGGGTACGATCTACCCGGAGACGCCCCTCCAGATCCATCCAGAAGAAAGGATCTGAATTGGGAGCCACCAGACCCACGGAACTGCCGATACCGAAAAACTCCGATAGAGGTAGACTCCAGTTGGCTGATCCGATGCCAGGTAACGAATCCACAGGAAATTTCCCTTCAATGAAGCCGGTCCGGATGGCCCCGGAGAAATTCCGGAAGGCTGCCTGGCCGGCGCCGCCGATCAGATACAGGGAAGGTGAGGCCACGGCACCATATTCATTGGGGTTCCACTGGATGTGGAAATCTCCCTTGAGATCCACATAACTGGTGACCCCGATGATCTTGTTCCAGTTAAACTGCAGTCCCGTTACGGGGGCAGTGGGTTCGATGCCCGCGGTCGGTAGATTGCTGACATGAAAACGGAAAATGGCGTCGGAGGTGCGACCGTGAATCAAAACCCCCAGCAAGTATTCGCCAATGTCGCCGGCTCGGCGCAAAAATCCCAGATTCAGTTCCCGTTCATTAATGATCAGGCCGGAATCCTCCTGGGTGATAGTCTGGGCCATACCAACGGCCCCGAGAAAGGTGTAAAGGACAATCAGTCCAGCGAGAAAAATGCAGGTCTTAGTTTTCGACCACATTGATGGTTCCTCCTTGTTGCTCTGACCTTGCACGCCCTTTGGCTAGCCCGCCTTCCACCAGATGATATACCGTGGGGATGACGAAAAGTGTCATTAGCGTGGAAATGAACAGGCCAGAGGAGAATGTTACGGCCAGGGGCTTGAGTACCTCCGCTCCGGAACCAATACCGAGACTGAGGGGAAGCAAGGCCAACACCGTGGTAAGGGTGGTCATCAACACCGCCCGTAATCGGTTGGCGGAACCCTGGATTACGCTATCGGTTAGGGAGTAGCTTTCCTTCCGGCGCAGATAGTTGATATGGTCAATCAGAACGATGCCGTTGTTGACGGCTACTCCCACCAGGATGATCAGCCCGAGCATCGACGGCACGCCGATGCGACTGCCGGAGATGGCTAGTCCCAGGAAGGAACCGATGGCTCCCAGGGGAACGGTAAGCATGATGATCAAAGGATGAACAAAGGCCTCGAACTGGGCAGCCATGACCATGTAGACCAGGATTACGGACAAAGCAAGGGCCAAGAACAGCTCATCTAGGGATTCACGGATCATTTCCCAGGAACCACCGTATTCGATGGCATAGCCCGGTGGTAAGTTGAGGTCAGCTACCACTTCATCCACTAGTTTGAGGGCCTGGCGCATCCCGATTCCCTCCAAGGCCGTGGTGATCGTGGCTGCGCGCACCCGGTCCGTATGGTGAATATCCAGGGTGGACGTGGTTTCCGTAAGGGTTGTCACCCGATCAAAGTATACATAGGATTGTCCGTTCCCTAGATCAAGCGCCGAGGGGATGCGGTGTTTTGTAAAGGCGTCAAAGTCTGTCGTGGGGTCATAATTGGGTCGCAGGACCACCGGCAAGGACCGACCACCCACTTGGAGGGTGGTGGTTTCGGCTCCACCCACCGCATCCCGCATAGCCAGAGCGATATGGGTGGCGGTAAGACCTCCGGAGAGGGCCCGGAAGGGATTCACCTCAAAGAATAACTCCGGCTGGGCTTTATCCAAGGACGAGACGATATTTCCAAAGCCCGGTGTGGCTTTCAGCCGCTGTTGTATTTCCCTTGTCAGTTCTGTCAACAGGGAAAAGTCCGGTCCGGAAATGTTCAAGGTGATGGCCTGTTTTGTACCCATGCTGGCCCCCACGATGTCATGGATCACTTCGAACCGGGCCGTTGTAAAGGGAGCAAGGACTGCCTTCATCTCCTCCGCAATCTGTGCTGCGCTTCGTGTCCGTTGTTCCTTCTCTTTGAGGATCACCGTCAGTTTCGCGGTGTTGATGGACGCTCCCCGGGCCGCAGCCAACAGATCATCGGCCCAGGAACCGACCAAAGAGGCGATGCTTTCCACCTCCGGAATGGTACGAAGGGCTTCTTCCACCTGAAGGACCAACTCATTGGTGTCGGCCAGAGTGTGTCCCGGTGGTAACTCGATATTGACATTGATCATGCTCTGATCCATTGGTGGCAGGAACTCCACATCCAGATACAGCAGGACCAGGGAGCTACCCAAAAGGAGTACGATAACAAGCCCAATGATCAAAGACTTGTGGTTTAAGGTCCACTGCAAAGCAGAACGATACAAGTCGTTAAGTTTATCCAATTGTTTGCGGGTATACCGCTGTCCTCTTTTGTTGGCTCTAATAAACTGTGAGGCCAACATAGGGATAATGGTGAGGGCCACCAGCAAAGATGCTAGCAGAGCATAGGAGATGGTAATCCCCAGTTCCCTAAAAAGCTCTCCAGTGAGACCGCCCAGGAACACCACGGGAACAAAGATTACCAAAGTGGTGAGGGTGGATGAGGTGATCGCACTGGCCACTTGGGTGGTGCCTTGCACTACTGCCTCTTTTAGCCCTTTACCCAGTTGTAGGTGACGATAGATATTCTCCAATACCACGATGGCATTGTCCACCAGCATCCCCACCCCGAGGGCAATTCCCCCTAGGGTCATGAGATTCAACGTATAACCGGACAAATACATGAGGAAAAAGGTGATCAGGATGGAAAGGGGGATGGCTACGGCAATGCAGGCGATACTGGCAATGCTCCGCAAGAATACCAACAGAACTATCACTGCCAAAAGGGCACCCTCCACCAAAGAGGAGCTCAACCAGGACATGGATTCCCGGATAAAGAAGGATTGATCTTGTAATACCGCAAAACTTAGTTGCTCTTCCGATGCCTGTTGGATCCTTTCTAACGCCTCATGGATGGCCGTAGCTACTTCCACCGTGTTGCTGCCCGCCTGCTTGTAGATGCTGATGATCATCGCCGGATGATTATCGACCCGGCTGAAACCGGTCACTGGTTTATAGCCCAGTTCTACATCGGCCACATGGTGCAGGCGCAACATCTTGGGCACCAGAAGGCCAATGCCTTGGTTCAGGGCCGGATCCGCATCTAGCTCTCCAAGGATCATGTTCTGTAAGTCATCAATGGTCTTGTAACGGTTACCTACCGTGGCCAGATAGCGGGTATCGTCCCTTTCAATGGCGCCAATGGGCAAGACCACATTCTGGGCCTGCAAAAGGAGCTTCAGTTGATCTACCGTCAGTCCATATTGCTGCAGTTTCTCGGGATAATAGGTAACCTTTATCTCTTCCTGGAGACCTCCACTTACGGATACAGCGGCCACTCCCGGAATCCGTTCCAGGGCTGGTAAGAACTCTTCCACCAGTCGGGCCAGTTCTCCGGGTTCCACATTGGCACTGACACCCAAAAGCATTAAGGGAGTCTGGTTAGGGTCCACCAACATGATGACAGGCTTAGAACTTTCCTCCGGCAATTGGTAAGACAGTTGATCGAGGCTGATGCGCACCTGATCCACCATTTTTATTAGATCTGTTCCCCAATTGAACTGGACCATGACCACCGAGATATTCTCGGTGCTGATGGACTCCAGCTTGCGAACATTAGGTATCTTAGCCATGGCTTGCTCAATGGGATTGGTGATCTGTATCTCTACGGTCTCGGGATTGGCCAGAGGATAGACTGTGGCGATGGTCATCATTGGGATATTCAGGTCCGGTAACAGCTCTAGCCCTAACCGATTTAAGCCTATGACACCGAAGATAAGTGCGGCCACGATGAACATTGTCATCGTGACCTTCCTCGAAACTGCTAACTCAGGTAATCCCATCCAAATCCCTCATCCTGTTTGTTATCGATATGAGATCTCTGCTTCCAGTGGAATGTAGAACAGTTCGCTATCCTTGATATTGGGATCGATCTCCATCTTCAGGATGATCCCCCGCAACAACAGTTTGCCTTCCAGATCATACAGATGCACTTGCTTGATCA
Source organism: Bacillota bacterium (assembly GCA_012839765.1). Classification (NCBI taxonomy): domain Bacteria; kingdom Bacillati; phylum Bacillota; species Bacillota bacterium. Next base: position 23,630 of record DUMW01000063.1, on the reverse strand, counting down.
AATAGGTTTCCGGATCTAGCCAGAACTTCTGAAGGCCCAGATCGGTATACTGATCCGTCTTGTTGTAGATTACATAATGGTTTTGCTGGGTATTTACGTCGGTCATCTGGGTAACACGGATGACATCCTCTTCCCCCGGGGGCACCAGCAGACTGTCCAGGGAAAGTCCGATGTTGCTTTTGGCCGCACCGGAGAGGGACTCCACAAAGAGCCGATCCGTGACCGGCTGATAAGTCTTCATGGTATCCTGCTTGCGATCGATGAGGATAAAGTAATCAGCCCATTCCATTGGTTCCAAGTAGGTCAAGCGGAGGATGTCAGGTTTGCGATACAACACCTCACCGACGATGTAGTCTGAAAAGGAACCGGCTGCATTGGGATCCATGATCTCGATCCGAATGGTGGCCCGCAGTTCATTGATCTCTGTATAGGCGTTGATCACCCGATCCAACAAGGTAGATATATCACAATCGGCTGCTTCTTCGGGTCCATCGATAAAGGGGGAAGCAGCTATGGTGGTGATCGTCAGCATAATTATGATTAACATTAATGAGCATATGTGCAAAATTGGCTTCAACAGTGTGTCCTCCTTTGACTGTGCATCATAACCATCTCAACATTCGTCGTTATACCGGGGATCTCCTTCCTTTACTGCCAGTTTCACCGGTATCCGTAGCCGCATGTGCATGGATCGATTTGGAGAAGATCATACTATCTGTTAGTAGTTCACTGGAAGGGTTGTACCGGATCAATGACGAGGTCACTGTGGCAGAGGATTTTTCACTCCAATTTGCTATTGCTTCTGCTAATCGGTTGTCTGGTGGGGATTGGTGTTTTTCGGGAGCTTACCCGGGAAGAGCCTCCGTTGGAGGAAGAAAAATTGACCATAGATGAGGCGGACTTGGCCCTGTTGAGTCGCTTGGTCTATGCGGAGGCGCGGGCGGAACCTTACGTCGGACAAGTGGCGGTGGCCGCCGTTGTTTTGAACCGGCTGCAAAGCCCACTCTTTCCCGATACCATCTCCGGAGTGATTTATCAACCTGGGGCCTTCAGTGTGGTGGCCGATGGGCAGATTAACCTGGAACCCAATGAAGAAGCAAGAAGGGCGGCGATCGATGCCATGAACGGCTGGGATCCTTCGGAAGGGGCCCTGTACTTCTACAATCCAGCCATTGCTAAGAGCCGCTGGCTGGAACAAAGGCCGCAAACCAAGACCATCGGACGACATGTGTTTACGAAATAGGTGAGGGCAATGAAAGGGATTCGGTTTTTGGTCTTCCTTGTAGCCGTTGGCCTTTTGGTCTGGGGGGGTCAGCGATATCTTGCCGGCCAGGAGCAGCCGATTGAAGACCACTATTATTGTGCCTTCTATGAGCTTGCGGATCATTTGGCCGGGTTAGAAGCGGAACTGGACAAGGTCCTGGTGGCCATGGATCCCGCCAACCGGACTGAGTATCTGTTTAATGCCTATCACCATGCCGTTGCAGCCCGGTTGCATCTGGAGCATTTACCCACTTTGCCCTTGAACTTGACGAAGACTACCCTTTTTTTGCGCACCTGTGCCGACTACGCCCGGCAGGGGATCTTGGAACCGGCGCAAGATGCCGATTTCAGTGAACTCCCGAACTTCTTGAAGTACCTGCGGGAGATGAACCGCAAACTACAAGAGACCCAACTGGCGGTACAGAGCATGGACCCCCATACCTCCTGGGCGCGGGGCTTTACCGTTGCCCTGGAAACCCCTGCTGAGGCCCATCCTGCGGCTACCAGTCTGCTGGCCATCGAGGAATTGCTCCGGGAACTGTCCTCCCCGGTGGAAGCACGATCTCCAGGGGAAGCGGCCATCGATCCTGCCACTGCCCGCCGGGTGGCCATGGCCTTTTGCGCCGGGCGGTTACAGGATCACTTGATTACCGTTACCCCAAGCAGTAAAGATACAGAACAGACCTACACAGTTGAAATGGTACCCGCCCTAGGCACCGCAGGAGAGAGGATGACGGTGGCGGTGACCAAGTCCAGTGGCCAGATCCTGTGGATGCTCAGTGATTTTGTACCCACCCGAGCTAATCTTTCCCCAGAGGAAGCCTTGGAGCGGGGGCAACAGTTTCTCCGGGAACAAGGTCTGGCCCCCATGGTGAATGTGACAGTGGACCATGTCTCCGCAAATTATCTTATCGCCAGTTTTGCCCCTGTTATAGAGGGCGTGGTGGATTATGGACGGCAGGTCAAGCTCCGGATCGAATTGGAGCGGGGGCTGGTTATCGGTTATGATGCCAGTGCCTATTTATCCTCGGTCCCCGGACAACTGGCTACAACGACCCTTATTGGCCTTACTGCGGCCCGGGAAAGACTCCATCCGGCTTTTGTCCCCGAAGGCTACAAACAGGTTTTCTTCCCTGTGGACGGGGTCCCCAGGGTAGCCTATGAGTTTTGGGGTAAGCTGGGAGAGCAGCGTTATCTGATCTACATTGACGGGGAGACCGGACGGGAGCTGGCGGTGAAGCGGGATTGACTTTTCCTAGGACTCTTGGGTAGAAAGATTCAGTTTCCGGATGTGGGTGGCGATGAGGGACAAGCTATGCTTTGTCCTTTGGATGGAGCCGGCCACGATCAAGGCGGGACGCAGGAAGATCAGCCCCCCATACTTCTGATAAACCTCCTCAAAGACCACCACGTCGATGAGGCCAAATTCATCCTCCATGGTCAAAAAGACTACCACTTTGCCGCTTTTGGTGGGCGGACGGTGGGGTCTTACTACGATGCCGGCCACCTTTACCCGTTCCCCTTCGGGGAGTCTGGCCAGCTGCTGGCTGGTGACCATTCCTTGGGCCTGGAGGGTCTTGCGGAGGGGGGTTAACAGATGACCGGTAGTGCTGAATCCCAGCACCCGGTATTCGTGGTAGATTTTCTGTGGCAGGGGAAAATCTTCGATTTCCTCGGTAAAGCCTTCCGGAGTAGCCTTCAGGTGCAAGATGTTGGGGACCTGCCACAGCAGCCTTCGCCGGTTGGGGGCGAGTCTATCGAAGGCTCCGGCCAAGATGAGGTTTTCCAGGGTCTCCCGTGATGGGGCTACCCGTCTTTGGAAATCAAGTACCGATGTGAAGGGAGCAATCCCTTGGCATTGTTCGATCCGTGTTAGTTCCTTTGAAGAAATCCCTTTGATCTGCTTCAACCCTACCCGAATATGCCCCCCTTCCACGGTATATTCCCTCCGGCTTTGGTTGATGTCTGGTCCTAAAATCTGGATGCCTTTGTTGCGGGCTACTACACACAAAGTGTGGGGAGGATAATATCCCATGGGCTGGTGATTCAACATCCCGGCTAGGTAATACGCAGGATAGTGGCAAAGCAGATAGGCACTGCGATAGGCAATATCCGCGAAGGAGGCCGCATGGGCTTCACAAAAACCATAGCCTGCATATCCGGCGATGTACGAAAAAATGGTCTTGGCATCTTTTAGGGAAACTCCGTTTTGTATGGCCTTTTCTATGAAATGTTTTCCCAACTCCTCCATTTCCCGCTCGGAGCGATAATGGGTGATGGTCCTCCGTAAGCGGTCCGCCTCCCCCGGGGTGAAAGCCGCGATCTTGACGGCAATTTCAATGACTTGCTCCTGGAAGAGCACCACACCATAGGTTTTGTCCAGGATCTCCTTCAGTTTTGGATGCAGGTAAGTGATGGGACTTTTGCCATGGCGGCGTTCTAAGAAGGGTTCTACCATATCCCCCTTGATGGGACCGGGTCGAATCAGGGCTACACTTGCCACTAGATCTTCAAAGGAAGTAGGTTTGAGCCTTGGCTGTAGTGCACGCTGGGCTGCACTCTCCAATTGGAAGACCCCTACGGTGTTCCCCGATTGCAACAGCCGATAGGTGGAAGGATCGTCGTGGGGGATGCTTTCGTAGTTGATTTCAATTCTCTCCCTGCGGGCAAGGCGGATGGTGTCCTCGATGACGCTCAAGGTGCGCAGGGGCAGAAGATCGATTTTGATTAGCCCCAGATCCGTAATATCTTCCTTGTCAAACTGGATGATTTGCTCTCCCTTGGCCGCTTGCTGTAGAGGACTCAGCTGGTACAGGGGTACATCGGAGACGACAATGCCCCCCAAGTGGGTCCCCATGTGGCGGGGGAACCCGGCCACTTGGGCGCAGAGGGCAAAGAGCAGGTCATACTTGGGAAAGTAAATCCCACTGTCCCTTAGTTCCGGAACCTGCGCGATGGCTTTGTGGATACCATCGGCGGGAATGTGGGGTATGCGCTGGGTGAGATCGTCGATTTCCTCCGGGGAGATGCCCAGGACCTTGCCAAAGTCCCTGATGGCCATGCGGGCCCGGTAGGTGGCAAAGGTGCAGACCGCTGCAGTGTGCTCCTTGCCGTACTTTTCCTTCACGTATTGCACAACGAGATCCTTGTAGCGGGCATCGAAATCCAGATCGATGTCCGGTTTTTCTGCCCGTTCCAAAGAAAGGAACCGTTCAAACATCAGACCCCGTTTGATGGGGTCCACATTGGTAAAGCCAAGGCAATAGGCAACGGCACTGTCCGCGGCTGATCCCCGCCCCGAAAAGCGGATTTGCTTGCGCTGGGCAAAGCAGACGATGTCCCAAACGATGAGGAAATAGTCGGCTACCTGAAGTTTGTGGATGATTGTCAGTTCGTGCTCCAGGCGTTCTTTTATCTGGGATGTGATCTTGGGGTAGCGCCGCCTTGCACCTTGATAGGTCAAAGAGCGCAAAAGCCTGATGGGCTCCGTGGCCCCACCGTATTTCGGTAGATGATCGACCCCCAGTTTTAGCGCCGGCTCACATTGGTCCGCGATTTTCAGGGTGTTTGTCAGCGCTGTGGGATACTCCCTAAACAATTCTTGCATTTCTTCCGGAGACTTGAGGTAATTCTCTGCATTGAATCGCCGGTGGGGGTTTACAGCCTCCAGCTGACATTTGTGGCGTACACAGGTGAGGACATCGTGTAAGGGGAATTCCTCCTTTGTGGTAAAGTGGACGTTGTTGGTGGCCACAAGGGGGATGTGGTTTTTTTCGGCCAGCTCCGCCAAAAGGCGGTTCAACATTTTGTTTTTCGGTAGTAACAGGTTCTGCAGTTCAATGAAAAACCGCTCTGGCCCGAAGATCTCCCTGAGGCGTATTGCGATCCTTTCTGCCTCCGCGTAACGATGTGCCAACAGCAACCGGGGAATCAGGCCCTGGCTGCATCCCGATAGACAAATCAAGGACTGGGTGAATCGTTCCAACATCTGCCAGGGCAGGCGCTGTTCGTGCAAATGGGCCGCGGTCAGCAACCGGCATAGGTTGGCGTATCCTTGGGGGTTTTGGGCAAGTAAGACCAGGTGGGAACCGTCTTCCATGGTCACTTCCGCCCCCTGGATGGCTTGCAGCTGATACTTTTCCGCCAGTCGATGAAACTGCACCGCGGCACTGACATTGTTATGATCCGTAAGCGCGAGGGCCCGCATCCCCAAGAGCGTGGCCCGGGCAAGCAGGCTTTCGATGGTGGATGCCCCATCCAAGAAGGAGTAGGGGCTATGTACGTGCAGGTGGACAAACATCACAGACCCCTCAATCCTTGATGAAATCATAAGGGCCGCGGTCTTGGACCGTCTTTATCCCCTTGAACTAAAGTTAGTGCCAACATTGCCTTCATGAGCTGTAGTAGGATATGCTTCCCTAATCGTAAAGGCGATACAAAAACCAGTCATCACCGGGGTATTCCCGGCAGATTTCGCACAAAGTACCGTCCTTTAGCTCCACCAGGTAAAAGATCCGCTCAGGCTCCCCTTGCCACCAGCGACCGCGGTAGACCCAGATTTCCTGAATGCCTTTGATCAAATAGGTGGTGTTCCGCCAAATCATGCGCCAGGGCTTGCTTTTTAACTGAACTTTTTGTTTTAGGATCCTAGTCATGGCGATGAAGGGCTAGCATCTGTTCATAACGGTCTAACTGGATCTGGGAGCCCAGGTAGGTTTTAGCATCGGCAAACCGGTATTGTAGAGTGGAAAGGAGCTTGCCTAGCCTGTTATGGTTGGGCTTGGGCCTTTCCCACAGACTCAGCTGCCGGTAGACCACCGGTACTGGTTCCGGTGCGATTAGCTCCAAAGTGTTTAGGGGTTCCACCAGGGACAAAGTGCCCAACATGGTTTGAACCAGTGTTCGCAGTCTCTCCGGTTCATTACTGGGGGAGGGAAGCTTCCGTTCTGCGGTCAAACACTGACCTGTTTCAGTGGTGAGCTTGAGTTGACAGCGGGTGGCAGCCATTTCCCTTTGCTTCAGGGTGGCGGCCAGCTCCCAAGCACACGCTCTAAGGATTTCTTCCAGGGCTTCCCGCTGGGAGATCTCCTCAATATTGCGTTCCACCGTGATCCTGCGGGGCGGATAATTCCCCCTCACCTGATCCCGGTCCAGGCCGCAAGCCCGTTGATACACTATTGCGCCATCGGTCCCCAAGCGATAGATCAATTGCTGTTTGGTCAGTTTCAGAATGTCCGCAACCCAAAACAGGCCTAGTTTGGTCAAATCTTCCTGCAAAGCAGAGGACAGATTCAACCATTGGACGGGTAAGGTGGCCAGGAAAGCTTCTTCCTGGGCAGGAAGCAGATAGGTACAGGGCCTCAGGTTGGACAGCTGCAGCTGTTTGGCCAGATCCACCGAGTGGGAAGGGGCTCTGGGCGCCATGAGAACAGCTTTGGCCAATAGCTTTGTGGAGGCAATGCCCATGGCCCAAGGTTCCGCAAGTAGCGGATCGATCCGCTGCAGCAGCTTGGCCAACACCCCACACCCGGTCAGATCCAAAAAGGCAGCCTGGCTTCCCACCACTTCAATCTGAGGGGTAAAGGAATAAAACAGATCCCACGGGGCAGTACCTTGGATTTCACGCACTCCCTGGACGTAGGCGATGAATCTCACCATTCCCACCCTCCGAATAGATGTTCTGGGAAACATATGTTCCCCTAAAACAGTATATTAACCCCCGGGGAAGATGTCAATTGACTCTCCGGTGGGGATTGCTGCCAAGCCTGTTAGATAATGGTGAGCTCCAATCCGTCGTAGCTCAGATAACAGTTGGGGGGCAGCTCCCTTTGCACCTGTTCGTGATCGAAATCATGGCAGATGTGGGTAAAAAAGGTGCGCTGGGGTTTCAACCGGGCGATGACCTCCAGGGCCTGGCTCAAATTGAAGTGGGTGGGATGGGGACGATAGCGCAGGACCCCTAGGATGAGCAGCTCCAGTCCCTGAAGCAGTGCTTCACTTTCAGAAGGGATATGGCTGCAGTCGGTGATATAAGCCACCTTTCCGAAACGGTAGCCGTAGATCTCCAATTTTCCGTGGAGAATGGGGATAGGCTGGATCTGTAGACCGTTAATGACCGTGGGTGTAGGCCCGATGATGTGGGTGGTTACTACGGGCTTTTTTCCTCCCTCCTGGGTTTTGCGGAAGGCATAGGAGAAGCATTCCCGCAGTTCCGCGATGGTGGCCGCATTGCCATAGACCGGGATAGCTTTGGTGCCCTCGTCGTTGAACCGGCGCAGATCATCGAAACCGAAGACATGGTCCGCGTGAAAATGGGTGTACAGCACCGCATCTACTTTGGTTATGTTGAACCGAAGGGCTTGTAGGCGGAGTTCCGTGGCGGTGTCGATGAGGATGTTAGCGTGGTCCGTGGTGAGCAGGACCGAGGAGCGGTTCCGCTTATTTCTCGGGTCCGGTGACTGACATACGGCACAGTTGCAGCCAATAACGGGGATTCCGTGGGAAGTGCCTGTTCCCAAAAACAAGATCTTTAGCATCTTCGTACCTCCAGCGCTGACAAAAGCTGCCCAAGCAGGAATCTGTTTGCGGAGACTCGAATATGTCAAATTACATTCTATTATGTTTTTTCCAACTTGGCAATGAAGGTGGCGCCTGTAAGGTGAAAATACCTGTGGGAAGAGCAAAGAGCAACCAGACAAAACCCCTTTGGCAAGAGGTCTTGGAGACCCTGCTTTCCGCGAGTATCCTGGCCTTTTTGTGTATTACCTTTATCGCCCGGGCCTTTACCGTGGATGGGCCTTCGATGTTGCCCACCTTGGCTGACGGGGAAAGATTATTGATCGATCAGGTTACATACCGATTTCGCCCTCCCCGGAGGGGAGAGATTGTTGTCTTTCGATACCCAGCATCACCGGATCATTATTTTGTCAAACGTATCATTGGAATCCCCGGTGATGTGGTGGCTATTGAAAACGGTCGTCTGGTGGTGAACGGACAGCCCATTGATGAGCCTTATATAGCCGAAAGGATGTGGGGGCAACTGCCGCCAACGGAGGTTCCCGCCGATGCTTACTTTGTTTTGGGGGACAATCGGAACAATAGCAAAGATAGTCGGTCGGCGGATGTGGGATTTGTGCCCCAGGACCTGATTGTGGGCCGGGCCATCTGGCGTTATTGGCCCTTGAACAAGATGAGCATCCTTGCTACTCCGGAGGCGGCCTTTGCTGCTTTAAAGTGATGTTTGTACAATGGGGTGCATTATGGTATAATTCTATTGTAGTCATAGTCTAGAGTTTCCCTTCCCCTTGCGATTATTCAGCTATATTGCTAAGCCCCATCTGTTGTTACTTTATAAGTTTTGGTATTAAGAACCAGATATTGCATTGATACCCAGATATTGATATTATGGACCAAAGACCACGATTAGGGAGCTGTGGGTTTTCAAACGATGAATAGATTTGCGCAGATGAACCAAATACTAGAAAGCGGAGTTGTCGCTGTCATGCGCGGGCTGGATGTGAACCAGGTTTGTCAGGTAGCCCAGGCATTGACGGCGGCGGGAGTAAAAGTCTTGGAGATTACAGCAGATAGCCCGGGAATTATGCATATGATCGAACAAGTGCGGGCACAGGATACTAGCGGTGCAGTCATCGGGGCAGGGACGGTGCTGGATGCCCAAACTGCTAGAAATGCCATCTTGGCGGGGGCGGAGTTCATTTTTACGCCTACTTTGGATCTAGAAGTAATTGAGATCGCAAACACCTATGACAAGTTGGTGATTCCGGGGGTTATGACACCTACGGAGATGCTTACGGCCTACAAAGCTGGTGCGATGATGGTGAAGGTATTTCCCGCAGACGTCTTAGGACCTGAGTATATTAAAGCCGTAAAGGGACCATTGTCCCAGATCCCTGTGATTCCCACCGGGGGAATCGATCTGGATAATGCGGCGGCATTTATCAAGGCGGGGGCAGCAGCGGTAGGTGTCGGTGGTTCATTATTAGATAAGAAAGCGATCAGTTCGGGGAATTATCAGGTGATCACCGAACGGGCGCGGGAGTTTATAAAAGTAATCGCTCAGGCGAGAACCGGTGGATAGGAACTAAAAACGACCTTCAAGCAGCCGGTTTCTGCACCTGAAGCCGGCTGCTTTTTTATTGCCGAAGTGTCTTTTTTGAATGCGCTTTGGAAAGTGTTCTATGGGCATTCGTGTATCCTATTACGAAAGGAGTTAGGACTGTGGAACTAAATAGGGATGAAGTGACGGGTCGGATCATCGACCTATTTAATACCTTGCAGATGGAGTGGGGTGAAGACACCGAAGTTTTCCATAATTGTGTCGCTGAACTGGAAGACATTGCCCTATTTCCAGGAAATCTGAAGATCTTTCTGCGATTGTTGGCCGATCAGACTCCGGAAATTCGATCCCGCTTCTATGAGATTATCCTGATCCGCAGACGGAATGCGGTGGGGTCTTTGCGCGCCATTGAAAGGCATTTGAAGTGGTGTATGGACCAGGACCGAAAAACAACCCGTGAGGTCTTAAGGGGGATAAGGGATCCCCGGGCCCTTACGGCCTTTTTCCGGATTGTATCCTTTACGGATCACACCGTCCTAGCCCGGGAACTAATTGCCCATATTCGTCAGTTTTCAGTGGAGGATCTGAAAGAGCCGATTCTGCATGCGCTAAAACAACCCGACGAGAACCTGCAGGTATTTGCATTGCACCTGTGCCGGCGTTTAAAGCATGAGCCCTTACTGCCAAGGCTTGTGAAGTTTTACCTGCAAGCGGAGGAAAACCGGGCAGAAAAACTCAGTCATATGGCGCGCCGGGCCATTTTGGAGACTTTGGGCGCCGATTCTGAGACTTTGGTCATGGGCTGGATGAGGGACAAAGATCCAAAGATGCGTCTTTTGGGCGTGAAGGCGGCCCTGCACCTCCGGAACGAGAAGTTCGTAGGAGATCTGGTCCGGTTGGTGCTGGTGGATCACCATACTCGGACGGAGGCAGCTACGGCCTTGTTGGGCTTTGCAGCCTATGGGGTGGTGGAGTTTGAACCTACCTCCGACAACAGTAAAGAGGTGGCAAGCGTCCTTACGAAGGCCAAACGGGAACCTTTGCTCAAGCTTCTTATGTCCTTCCTCCGGGAGGATAACGCGGTGATTCGAGAGATCGCCCTCTATTTCCTCTGCCTGTTGCCCGGACTGGGGTCTGATATTGTACAGCGGGCCCAGAACATGGCCAACGGGGACCAGGTGGCGGCAGTGCGTATCGCGGCGCTGCACTTCCTGAAAGTCCGCGGCAGGGACGTGGTCTATCCGGTGATTAGGGATATCCTCACCGATCCCACCCGGAATCTGCTACAGAAGAGCATTTTGAAGGCCGCGGAGGAAATCCTAGAGCAGGTGGTTCCTCCCGAGGAACTGGACAAAGCCTGGGAGGAGATCGAACGGCGGCGGCAAAAGCGGGAGGAACTGCGGGCCCGATTTGAGATGGATGCTGAATCCTGGCGGGTGGAATTGGACTAAGAAAATCGCGGAATATGAAGGAAATCCGTACTCCAGGTCGAAATCTAAATATACAATGTTGTATTCTCATCAACCGCTGAGAACAATGGTAGATAAACTAACCGAGATGTTGCTGCTTCGGAGCGATGAACCCAAGGTAAGCTGTGGTCACTGGATAAACCATGGGGGAGCTAGTAGTGAAACCGGCCGAAGGTAATCTTCTGGTCGGTTTATTTTTTCCCAGGGGTGTTGCTATGCGGTCTGTAACCAGGCTTGGAGATTTGTTAGTGACAAAGGGATTGGTAACCCAGGAACAACTGACAGAAGCACTTCAACTCCAGCGGAAAACGGGGAAGCGGTTGGGTGAAACCCTGGTGGAACTGGGCTACATCACCGAGGAGCAACTGGCCTTTGAACTGTCGCGGCAAAGCGGTCTGCCCATTGCCAACCTGAACGAGGAACCCTTGGATCCCACTTTGCTATCCCTGTTGCCGGAGCAGTTTTTCAAACGGTTTAGGGTGCTGCCCGTCAAGGTGGAGGGACGTGTTCTGCACCTGGCCATGGTAGATCCCTTTGACGTGCAGGTCATCGATGATGTTCGTAGGCTCACCGGTCTTGAGGTGAAGCCACTGCTCAGTACTCCCTCGGACATTAACGCGGCTTACCAACGACACTTAGATCTCCAGGATTCCGCGGATCAGGTAATTGGGGACCTGTCCGAGGAGGAAGACTCCGATCTACTTTTTGAGCAGAACCTGGCGGATATGGACGTAGGCCATGTCCCCGGGGTGAGAATCGTCAATTTAATTATCCACCAAGCGGTGACCAGTAACGCCAGTGATGTGCACCTACAGCCCGAGGAGTCTGAGGTGGTAGTCCGGTTCCGGATTGACGGAGTACTGCGGAAGGTGATGACCTTGCCCAAACGTCTGCATCCGGACCTGGTTTCCAGATTAAAGGTGATGGCCAATCTGGACATTACTAATCGCCGGATGCCCCAGGACGGACGGCTGCGGGTGCTGGTGGAGAATAACACCATCGACGTGCGGGTGTCCACCTTGCCCACGGTGAACGGAGAAAAGGTGGTCCTGCGGTTGCCAAACCGCAATCTAGCCACTGTGTCCCTGGAAGAGATTGGTTTTCTAGAGGATTCGGTGTACAGGATCGAGCAGATGCTTAGTCAGAACCAGGGGCTGATCCTGGTCACCGGACCCACGGGCAGTGGTAAGACCACTACCCTGTATTCCTTTATCCGACGCCTCAATGTGCCAGATGTGAATATCGTGACGGTGGAAGATCCGGTGGAATACCGGATGCCGGGAATTACTCAAGTGCAGGTGCGCCGGCGAGGGGGCATCGATTTCGCCGATGGCTTACGGGCGGTACTGCGCCAAGACCCGGATATTGTCATGGTGGGGGAGATTCGGGATGCGGAGACCGCCAGTGTGGCGGTACGGGCCTCCCTGACCGGTCACTTGGTCCTTTCCACTCTACACACCAACGATGCCGCCCAAACGGTGGTGCGACTCTTGGATCTAGGTATAGAACCCTATTTGTTGTCTGCCACCCTGATCGGGGTAGTGTCCCAGCGGCTGGTGCGCAAATTGTGTAACCGCTGTAAGCGTGCCACGAGGAACCTGGAACCGGCGGATCGGCTTTTCTTGGGGATGGAGGAGGCCACGGTATACCAGAGTGTGGGCTGCCCCGCCTGTAACCATACAGGATTTACGGGGCGGATCCCCATCGAGGAAGTGCTGATTATGACCAAGGAGCTGCGCCAACAGATTAAGAAGGGGCTCGATGAGCAAGTGATCGCCAAGTTGGCTAAGGCCCAAGGGATGAAGACCATTAAGGAAAATGCCATTGAACGAGTGTTGAAGGGTGAAACCACAGTGCTGGAAGCGGCCCGGTCGGTTTATACCTTAGATGAACTGGTTTCAGGAGATAAGGTTTTTGGAGGAGCAGGGTTATGATCCATAGATTGCTGGAAAGAGCCGTGGAAATGCGTGCATCGGATTTACATTTGACAGTGGGCATGCCTCCCTGTGTTCGGATTGATGGTAGGCTTCGGGTAATGCCCCATGAACCTACCCTGAGTCCTGCCCACACCGCGGGTGTGGCGGAGACCATCCTAAATCCCGAACAGAAGGAAGTCTTCAAAGAGCGGGGAGAGATTGATCTTTCCTTTGGAATCCCGGAACTGGGGAGATTTCGAATTAACATGTACCGGCAAAGGAGTTCCGTTGCCATTGCCGTGCGGGTGATTCCCCCTGAAATTCTGTCCTTGGAGGAGTTGGGACTGCCCGAGGTGGTCAAAGGCCTGTGCACCAAGAAAGAAGGGCTGATCCTTGTGACGGGGCCAGCGGGTAGCGGTAAGTCCACCACCTTGGCGGCGATGATCAACGAGATCAACCAGACCCGCCAGGGAGTGGTGGTGACCTTGGAGGATCCCATCGAGTTTCTCCACACCCACGGTAAGTGCGTGATCAACCAGCGGGAGATTGGCAGCGACACCCGGTCCTTTGCGGAAGGACTGCGTTCCGCCTTGCGAAGTGATCCCGATGTGATTCTGGTGGGGGAGATGCGGGATCCGGAGACCATGGCCATTGCGGTGCAGGCCGCGGAAACAGGCCATTTAGTCCTGTCTACCCTACATACCAGAAGTAGTGCCCAGACTATCGACCGGATTGTGGACGCTTTCCCTCCCCATGGACAGCAGCAGATCCGGGTGCAACTGGCGGCCTCTTTGCAGGCGGTGATTTCCCAACGTCTGCTGTTGCGGAAGGACGGCCAGGGCCGAGTGTTGGCCACCGAGGTGATGACCGGGATACCGGCAGTGCGAAATCTCATTAGGGAAGGCAAGACCCACCAATTGGAGCAGATGATTGAGACCAGCAGTCGCTATGGAATGCATACGCTGCGCAGCAGCGTCAAAAGCCTGATCGATCGTCAACTAATCGACCCTAGGGAGCTTTTACAGTTGGGAGAGATGGTTGATGCCTAAGGTATTCAACTACAAGGTGCGGAATCAGCAGGGGCGGACCTTTACTGGGACCATCGAGGCCGATGACCAGGCTGCGGCCGCCCGTATCCTGAGAAGTGAAGGGAATCTGATCCTCGAGCTTAAGGAAACGCCGCTGAAGAGTTCCTTCTTAAGCAGGGAAATTGGTGGTCCCCGACGGTTGAAGATCAAGGCTCTGTCTTTGTTTTGCCGGCAGTTTGCGGTTTTGGTCAGGACCGGCGTCCCTATGGTGGATACTTTGGAGCTATTGGCGAATCTATCTATGGACAAGCACCTGAAGGAGGCCTTGATCCGGGCCCGGCGGGCGGTTAGTGCAGGCTCCGGCTTGGCCGATGCCTTCCGGGAAGAGACCATTTTTCCTCCGATCTTCGTCAGCATGTTGGAGACCGGCGAGATTGCCGGAACTTTAGATGAAGTTCTGGATACCATGTCCCGGTACTTTGAAAGCCAGAACAAGATGCGCAATCAGATTCAGCAGGCGTTGATGTATCCTACCGTAGTGTCGATCTTTGCGGTGGTGATGATCTTCATCGTCCTGTTCGTGGTGTTGCCGCGATTTGCCTCCATCTATGCCGGCATGGGTGTTCAGTTGCCGGCCTTAACCCGATTTGTGCTGGCCTTTAGGGATTGGATGACCCGGTGGGCGTTGGTGATCGTGGCTGGTCTTGTACTGCTCTGGCTGGCCCTCTGGCGGTACAGTAAGACCCCCACGGGGAGACTACGCATCCATGGTTTCCTGTTGCGTATCCCCATTCTTGGCTACATGTTAAGCCGGATGATCTTTAGTAGATTTTGTCGTACCCTGGGGCTAATGCTCAACAGTGGCGTCCCCATGGTAAGCTCTCTGGAGTCGAGTATCAAGGTTATTGCCAACGAAGCCGTAGCCAAGGACGTGCGCATGGCCAAACAGGGCATCGAGCGGGGACAGGGATTGGCGGTTCCCTTGCGTACCGCGGTGACCTTTCCGCCATTGTTGAAAGAAATGATTGAGATTGGGGAAGAAAGTGGTTCCTTGGGGGAAGTTTTGGGGTATGTTGCGGAATTCTATGAAGAAGAATTGGACCACATGGCTACGAACATCTCCGCGATGATCGAACCGATTATGTTGGCGGTGATGGCGGTGGTGGTGGCGATCATCGCGGTTTCGGTGGTTTTGCCCATGTTCCAGATTACTTCCGCGATCTGAGGAGGTTACAAATGCTTCGTACCGCAGTGGGATTGGATATCGGACATTCTTACCTTAAACTTGTTCAGTTGCAGAAAAAGCGTCTAGGACCGCCAGAGTTGACAAGCTGCGCTGTGCATCCCACGCCGCCCGGTGCCTTGGACAGGGGGCTGGTGGCGGATCCCCATTCTTTAGGCGTTGCCATCACAGAATTATTTGAAAAGAGTCAGGCTCGCCGGGATTTTGTCTGTGTAGCCATTAGCGGAATGGGTTTGGATTTGCGGCAGATAGAGTTGCCGATGATGGGGAAGAACGAGTTACGACAAGCTATCGCCTGGGAGCTGAAGGATCTAGCAATTTACGAACATTTGCCCCTGGAAGAGATCGTCTTTGATTTCCATCCCCTGACCAAGGGCAAAACCGGCGATCTGGTGAAGATCTTGGTGGTCTCCGCGAGAAAATCCCAGATCTACGGTTACATCAACGTTTGTAAGCAGGTGGGGTTGGCCCTGGAGATCATTGACCTGGGGCTTTTGTCCCTGCCCTATCTTATTGAGAATCCCGGACCCCTGTGTCACATTATTCTTGGCTCCGAATCGCTGCAGCTTTTGGTTTGCAATGCCGAAGGGTATCGCCTAGGGCGCCTGATTCCTGTGGGTTGTCGCCATCTGATTGAGGCCTTGGCCCAGGATGAGGGCCTTAGCTACGAAGAGGCGATGCAGATGTTGTCCCACGGGTGGGATACGGAACGGATATATGGAGGGGAGATGCAACAGGTCATCTCCCAAATGATCAGTGGGATCATGCAGAGTCTGGAATATGAAAGGGTGCAACAGCGCCACAATTCCATCAATGACGTAGTGGAGGAAATTCTGGTCTGCGGTGGCGGTGCTCTCTTTGCCGAAATCACGCAGCTACTTAAGAACGAACTGGGTTTACCGGTGAGACCCTTTGATCCCTTTGGGCTTATTTCGATTAGACAAGAGGCACAACTAAACTCCTGGGGGCCGATGTTGGTGCCAGCTTTAGCTTTGGCGTACCGGGGGGTGAAAGAAAGATGAACATTTCCAACAACCTATTGCCGGAGCAGGAACGGGTGTCGGGACAACCAAAGGTCAACTGGGTGAAGATTGTTGCTCTCATTTCCATTCCCTTGGTATTATGGATGACCATCTACACGGTGGTGCTAAACAGGAGTCTGGAGACGATGCGGTCGAGGTTGGAGGTCACCCAGAGTCAGTCCCGGCAGTTGGACGTGGGTCTACAATTGAGTAGCTTACAAGCACAGCATCAGGAATTGAAAGGTACCATTACCGTTCTCAGCTCGTTGCTTTCAGATCCTACCAGAACTTCTTTCCCCCAGGTGGAGGAACTCTTGTTGCGGTTGCCCATTGGTGCTGAGGGCACCTGGTTGCAGCATGTTTCCCTGGGACCCGGGAGAATCCTGTTGGAGGGCGTCTCCCTGGATTTTGAGAGTGTTACCTCCCTGGGGAGGACGCTGACCACTACCTTTGGCGGGTTCAAGGTGAAGCTGGAAGAGATTAGGGAACTGACCATCGGTCAACAGACCATCTTTCGATTCGGGTACAGCGTAGAAACGGAGGGGTAGTCGCCATGAGAATTGAACTGGCAAAACGGGAGTTGACCATTCCAGAAGGTTTTGGTTGGATGTTGGTCCTGCTCCTTTGTACGGGCTTGTTGGTGCTCTCCTCCGTGCTGGCCGTAATCCAGCGGAACCAGTTGCGGGAGTTGGAGGCCAGGGTGCAACAGGAAGAGCAGCTGTTGGCGATGCGTTTGGTGGCCAAGCAACAGGTGGCAAGGCTCCAGGAGGAGCTCCAGCTCCTTGAGGCGCAGGCCAACGAGTTGATCGAGCTTTTTCCCAAGGAGGAGGAAATCCCCGTCTTGATCCGATGGATGGAATACTGGCTGAAGGGAACAGGGATTGAACTGATCGATTTCCGTTCCGGTGTCAGGGAGGACCTAGAGAACTACAGCCGCACCCAGATTACCGTGGAATACATTACCGACTTTTCTTCCTGTGTGCAGGTGGTGCAGGAGCTGTTCCACCTGTTTCCCAGTTTGCGGATGGAAGCCTGGCAGCTGGGGATAGAAGGTGTTTCCGACGGGATATATAGTCGTTTGACCTTGGATTTATACTCTGTTTCCAATAAAGAGTCTGATTGGCAGTTTCCCACGTCCGATCTACCGAAACTGGAGGTTTCCGATCCCTTTGTCCCCGATGGGCGTTTAGCAGCCAAGATGTCTTTGGGGCAGATGGAGGAGAGATTAATGAGTGAGAACATTCGGTTGGTGGGGGTGGTCATCGGTCAAGACCAGAAGTATGCCCTGGTGGAAACTAGAGACAAGGTTGAAATGCTCAGCGAGGGCGATTATTGGGGCGAACTGGTGGTGCACACCATTGGTCCGGATTATATCGGGTTGGGTCATATTGACTCTGAACCCGTAATATTCATTCAAAGTAATAACAAGAATTAGGTGAAAGGAGCTTTTCTCGTGAAGAAGAAGGTATTCTTACTGGGCCTCGTTTTGGTACTTATCGCAAGTCCTATAGCTTTGGGGACCACTTTGGTGAACATGAACTTTGAGTCTGCGGATCTTCTGGATGTATTCCAAGCCCTAGGCAAGATCGGTGGGTTTAACATTATCGCGGACGAATCGGTTCGGGGAACGGTCTCTTTTTCCTTGAACGGCCTGGATGTGCTGGAGGCGGTGGATCTCATTGCCCGTACCAATGGATTGAGTTATCGGATGGTGAACAATACTTTAGTGGTAGCCAGTCCCAACCGAATTCAGGAGGAATTTACGTCAGAAGAACTGATTGCCCTGCCGTTGGAACATATCGACCCCGCTAGGGCCGTGGAAGTCCTCCGGAATTTGAATATCGATGCGTTGGTTTATCCCGATGACAAGAATAATAGCTTGCTTGTCCGGGGAGAGCCGTCCCAAATCGCTCTGATCCGGGCGGTTCTGAAAGAGATCGATCATTCCCGGGGTCGTGAATTCACCTGGGAGAATGAAAACATCTTCGCGGTACTGTATTCACTGGCCAAGGAGGCAGGGTTAAGTCTGGTAATGGATAGTGGAGTGGACGGCACGGTTTCCATGTATTTGGCTAATGTGGACCCTGTCCAGGGTATCAAGTTGGTGACCCAACGGGTGGGGTTGGAGTATCAGATTCTCGATCAGATCCTTTTTGTATATCCCCAGGATACCGGTGATCTCATTACCGCTCCGGAAGGGGTGGAAACCTTCCAGTTCAACTTTGCCAAGGTAAGCCAGTTTCGGGCCTTTTTGGAGGTGCTGGCACCCCGCCTGACCGCTGTCTTTGACGACGACCTGGGGCTTTTGGTGGTGAGGGGGCCAAAAAACGAAATAGAGCGCCTCGGGCAGTTTATCCGCCAGTACGACCGTCCTCAGTTGCTGGTTACCGGAGTCATTACATCGGAGACTGGCAGTATTGCCATTGCCAACATTGCAGGGAAGCAAACTTTGCTGTGGCCGGGGGTGACCGTGGGCAATTATACAGTGGTTGAGATTACCAGTGACTACGTCAAACTTTGTGACGGTGAAACCTGCTTGGGTTACAGCGTCTGGGGGAGTAGTTTCTAAATGAAAAGGAAATCGCTTTTTCATGGATTACTTTGTCTTGTTATCCTGGTCAGCTGTGTGTTTCCGGCCTTGGCCGAAGAGCCTGTGATTAACCTATCCTTTCAAGATGCTGACCTGCTTCAGGTATTCAAAAGCCTTGCGACTATTGGCCAGCTCAATGTGGTTACCGATCATAGCGTCACCGGCACGGTCACCGTGGAGCTGGCCGGTGTACCGGTCTTGGAGGCCATCGATCTGGTGGCCCGTACTGCGGGATATGAATATGCGGTGGTAAACGGTACTTTGGTGATCGCCAGTCCCGAGCGGCTAGCAGAGCAGTTTGTAGCCAAAACCTATTATGTACGTACTCCCCAGTATCTGTCCCTGGCCGATGCCAAAGCTTTGGCACAGCTTGTGGTTGGTGAGACCAACGTGCAACAGGTGGAAGGAAAACTAATCCTTTACGCGTCGGCCGCGGAGATCTCTACCATCGATGAGCTGTGGGCACAGGTGGATCAAAGGGCTGGGGCACTGCTGGACAATGTGTCGGTGCGGAGTGCTTTGGAAGCGGTGGCGGAACAGGCGGGGTGGACTCTGTTTATGGTAGGGGAGCTCGAAGGGAGCATCACCACCGACTTCAGCAAGCTGCCTCCCGAAAAGGCCTTAGAACTGTTGGCTGAATTTTTCCAGTTCAATTACACCCTTGAGGATCAGATTCTGGTCATCAGACCCCGGCCGGTGGCAGAGGAGGAAACTAGCAATCGGGTGGTATTCCTCAACGAAATCTCTGCGGGAATGGCCCGGGAGATGTTGAGCAGCATGTACCCGGAGGAGATCGCGGTGGAGACCTTGGGAGATCGCTATTTGCTCCTCAGGGGAGCAGCACCTTTGGTGGAGGAAGTGGCTGCCGTCTTGTCCCAGTTGGATCAGCCCCGGGCCCAGGTGCTGGTGGAAGCGAGGATCCAAGAGGTCACCAGGGAAGACCTGGCAAAGCTGGGCTTAAGTTGGACCCTTCCCCGGATTGACACCAACGAGGGAGGCAAGCCCTTGGCGTTGAGTATTGATTGGCCTAGCTTGGAGGTGGCCCTAGATGCTTTACTGACCCATGGGAATTCCCGGTTGCTAGCTCATCCCAAGATTGCCGCGGTAGACGGTGAGCAGGCTAGGATCTTTATTGGTGACCGGGTACCCGTTGTCCTCAAGGATGAGGATGAAGGAGTGGTGCGGGAGACCATCGAATACTTCCAGTCCGGTGTGTTGCTGGAGATTACCCCCCGGATTAGTAGCGAAGGCACGATTACTCTGCAGGTGGATACGCAAATCAGCAGTATCACCGGTTCCACCGCCCAAGGCTTTCCCCAGACCCGGACCCGGGAAGCCCAGACCCAAGTGCGGGTGAAGGATGGACAACCTCTGATGATCGGCGGGCTCATCAAGGATGAAGAGACCCTAGAGGGCTCGGGAGTGCCTGTGTTGTCCCAGCTGCCCTTGATCGGCGAGCTATTTCGTACAAGGACCAATAAGGTGCAGCAGACAGAAATGCTAATCTTTTTGGTGCCGCATATTGTCACCGATGGGGACCTTTTGGAAAGCCCGCCACAGGAGATCTCCATCGTCCCTCCGCAGCCGGAGCCTACCTCTGCGGTCTTAGTGGAAGTGGGTGACCTGTTGGCAGGGAATGTCAACCTGCGGGTCGAAAAGCGGATTAATCCCTGGACCTATGCTCTGTTGGGCCATGTCAACGAGTCCGGTTGGGGTCTAGGAGCCGGTGTCCGCCGGACCTATGAACCGGTCTGGGCGGAACTCAGTCTCTATTATCTCTCCGAAGGACAAGAAGAGGGTTACTCCCTTCTAACCAGTTCCGGGATGCGCTTTGTTTCTGACAGACTAATCCTTGAGGGGTATGTGTCCTATCCCCTTGCCACTTCCTTAGAAAAAGAGCGGACCACCGGTCTTGGGTTTAATGTGGGAATGGAGTTCTAGGGCAATGGAATATGTATTGTTGTTCTTCCTGGGTGGGATCATCGGTAGTTTCCTTAATGCCTGTATTTATCGGCTGTCCCGGGGAATCTCGCTGGTGTTCCCACCCTCCTCGTGTCCCCATTGCAACCATCGTCTGGGGCCATTTGATCTAATCCCCATCCTAAGTTACCTGGCCCTTCGGGGGCGGTGTCGATATTGCCGGGCTGCGATTCATCGCCGGTATCTGCTTGTGGAACTGCTTTCCGCAGGCTGGCTGTGTCTTGCTTGGTGGCTAACCGGTGAATTCAGTGTCTTCCTATGGTTGGGCATCAATGGCTTTTTTCTGATGTTAGCCGCGGCCATCGATCTGGAGACGGGGCTAATTCCCAATAAAGTAACCTACAGCGGGGCTTTTTTTGGGTTGCTCTACTTTGCTCTGCGGCAACCCCAACGACTGCCCCTGGCCCTCCTCGGAGGGCTCGTCGGTTTTGGGGTGATCTTCCTAGTTCTCATGGTCTATCCCCACTCCATTGGGATGGGTGATGCGAAGTTGCTGGGGTACATTGGCATCATAAGCGGTGCCGGACATGCGCTCTTGGCCCTGTTTTTGGCCTCTTTGTTAGGTTTGCTGAGTAATCTACCCAGGTTAATCCGGGGAGGAAGGAAGACTTTGACCACTCGTCTTGCCTTTGGTCCGTTCCTTGCTTTAGGGGGCCTGGTGGTGCTCCTTTGGGGGGATAACCTGATTCAGTGGTGGCTTAACCTGTTTTTGTGAAATGTCTCGGAACGTGTCTAAAGCGTTATCTTAGTATGTCAATGGGAAAACGCCGGCAACGAAGGTCTTTTCCCCCTTCGTAGGAGCGGAATGCTTCTGCGAAGGGCGAGACTTCAGGCCCGTGACTTTTCTTCACAGCCGGACGCCTTCAAAATATTTGAGTCAAAGCTTCTTGTCTATAGCTCACCGCTTCTTAAGGCCACACAGGTTTTCAGGATAGCCTTGATAATGATCACGAGGATCGGGCCTACGAAGATGCCCCAAGCACCCACCAGTACAATTCCTACATATATGGAAAAGAGCATAGTCAAAGGGTGTACGCCGATGGAATCGCCCATCACGTAGGGTTGTAGTACCTGTCTGACGATGAGGATGGTGACATACACTAGCAAAAGGATGACGGTTACCTTGGGATGTCCCATGAGAAAAGAAAACAAGGCCCAAGGGAGCATGATGGTGCCTGGTCCCACCACAGGGATGATGTCTAGGATACCGGTTACTAAGGCCAAAAGGAGCCAATAGCGGTTACCGATGACTAGATACCCTACTGCCGCGATGACTACGGAGATGGTCACAAAGAGCAGTTGGGACTTGATGAGACCGATAATATCGATGGTGATGCGGTCCCTTAACAGGTTGATGGGCTTGCGCCATCTTCTTGGGGTAAACTCGCTGATGGTGTTAATAATGTGGTCTTTGTCGCGGCTGATGATATACGTGCCCAGGCAGACAACCACCAGTAAGAACAGGGAGTAGGGCAGGCCAGAAAGGGCGTTTAGGATACTGTTTACCAATTGGGCGGCGGTACCTTCCAAGGTGCGGCCGAAGCTTTCCACCGTTTCCTGGATCTTCGCACTGACAGGCCCGGGGAGGTTGCTGCTGAACTCTTCATATTGAATGAGTAAGTCGTTGATGAAGTTGCTAATTTCCACCCGGTATTGGGGTAAGAGATTGACCAATTCCCAGAGTTCAGCCATCAACTTGCTGAACATCATGACCAAAAGCCAGCCGAAGATTATGATCACGGCACCTAAAGTCACGAGGACTGCAAGGGGGCGAGGTATTCTCAGTTTGGTCTGGAAAAACCCCACGACTGGATCCAACAGTTCTGCGAGGATTAACGCGATGACAAAGGGGGTGATGGCAACGAGTACATAGCGAAACAGGGTGACAATCACGGGGACGATCTCTGTGGTCACCGCACTGACCAGCCGAGCGAAAAGATATAAAGAGACCATCAGGCCCAACAGGATGAGCAGAACGATTCCAAGCTTCTTCAAGTCTATACTGGACCAGTCGAACTTACCCAATGCTTGCACCCCTCAAAATCCATCGTATTCAGTCAGAACTAAGATCCCACTGCTGGCCAGCAAGGCTGCGGTGACACCTTTGCCTGGCTTTTTGGTACCGCTGAAGGTACCATCATAGATTAGTCTAGAACCGCAAGAAGGACTGCCGTCCTTGAGGATGGCCTGGGTTACCCCGGCCAGTCTTGCCAGTTTCAAGGTCTCCAGAGCACCTCGCACGAAGGAGTCGGTTACATCATGTCCAGCCTTCGTGAGCACTTTCGCCATGCCCCGGAGGACTGCATCGCCGTCTAACCGTTGAATCTCTGCCGGGGGACGGGGTGTGGGCAGGCCTCCCAACTGTTCAGGACAAACGGGAATTGCCTTCCCTTCCAAGACGAGCTGACGTGCCTGCTCATAACATTTGCTCGTACCGTCATATCGGGAATTGAGTCCCACCAAACAGGCGCTGATTAATAACAAAGGTATCACCCGCTTTATTTGGTAGATTTATTATAGCAAATAATGCAGAACCTGCCTACGAGTAGGTTTTCCTTCATAGATCAATATTGCCCAGTGGGAACTTTCGTTTAGCCATTGGTTCCTTGCCCGAGCAAATGGGTTTCACCATATTATTACTCGATGGGATTCTCTAGCTTGCATCCGGATACTAGCTGTGGGGAAACCCAGCACAGCCTAAGACCTTTCGAGTGGTCATGACGTCCATTGACTCCGGGAAGAGACCCCTTCATCATAAATGATTTCAAAAGTTATCCGGAGGAAAAGTGAGCATTATGGAGTTACGCGCACATAAGCAATGGTCTTCGCGGGAATACTGGATTTGAATGAGCAAGGCAAACGTGATAGATTATACAACGTCGCTCCGATGCGCCTGTTGGCGCTGGCGACACGTTCTTTGACAACTAAACAGTATACGAAAAGCGAGAAGCCTTGAGATTCAAGTTTGCAGGATTTACTCGAAGTTGGAGCTAAAGTGCTAAGGCACTTTAGGATAGATTTTAACGGAGAGTTTGATCCTGG